>WTIB01000118.1:0-3122 GCA_011522905.1 Crocinitomicaceae bacterium
CAGGTAAGTATTACAATGATTTCTGTTATGCCAATAGCCATTATAAAAACAAAAATAGATATTAATAAAGACAGCTAATTAAACCTACGGAATCTTTTTATTGCTTAAAAGTCTTAAATTTGTTGAAAAAATTCATGATAATATCCCCATCTGTTCTTTCGTGCGACTTTGGTAATATAGAACGCGAAACCAAAATGCTTGAATCCTCTTCAGCAGACTGGATTCATATCGATGTAATGGACGGAAACTTTGTCCCCAACATATCTTTTGGATTCCCCGTATTAAAGGCCATTAAAAAACATTCAAACAAAGTTTTAGATGTTCATTTAATGATTTCAAATCCAGATGTTTATATTGATGATTTTGTGAACAGCGGGGCTGACATACTTACCGTTCATTATGAAGCTTGTCCTCACTTACATCGTACAATTCAGCTGATTAAAAGTAAAGGAGTCAAGGCTGGCATTGCACTAAATCCTCACACACCTGTAAACGTTCTTGATGAGATCATCACTGACGTTGATTTGGTATTAATTATGTCCGTGAACCCTGGATTTGGTGGTCAAAAATTCATTGAATCAAGCGTGCAGAAAGTATCTCAGCTTAAAAAATTAATTGACGCAAGAAATCTTGATGTGATCATTGAAATTGACGGAGGTGTAAATTTGGAAACTGGAAAGAAGTTGGCGGAGGCAGGAGCAAGTGCACTTGTGGCTGGTAGCTTTGTTTTCAATTCAGACTCTCCTACTCAAACCATCGAAAGATTAAAACAACTTTAAGTGCGTAACACTTTGTAAAAAGTCACGTTAAATTCATAAATGTTCAATAAGCTACATCTTCTTTTTATTCTATTGATTGTGGGTAATTTTACCTTTGGTCAATTAGACCTTGAACAAGAGGAATTAAAATTAAACGATGAACTTCTTAGTTTTCGAAAAGAGTTCACAAAGACGGGAATGGACCAAGCTAGCCTTTCCTTTGCTTCAAAGATGAAATCATTTTTATCAAATGAAGGAGCATTCGACTATAATTTCAAACATCTTGAAACCGTTGCAATTCTTGACAGCCCTGATGGGAAATTACGCATAGTTAATTGGAATATTGAATATCCAGACTTCTCCTATTCTTTTGCTGGATTCGTAATGTATAGGAATAAAACAAAAGTTTCCATATATGAACTTAAAGACGCATTGGACCCCTATGAAGTAAAACCCAAAGGGGTAATTAGTGAAAACAAGTGGTATGGTGCACTATATTATAAAATCATCCCCTTCGAAAGTGGAAGAAATACAAAATATCTATTGATTGGTTGGGATGGAGGAACAACTGGGAGCAATTTTAAAATTTTAGATGTCTTATCGATTTCAAAAAAGCACATCTACTTTGGAAGCCCGGTTTTTTATTCAAATGGAGAGATATCAGAGCGAATTATTTTTGAATACTCTGATAAAGCGAATATGACTGTGAGATACGAGGAAAAATATGGTCGTATTGTGCTGGACCACCTTTCGCCCGAAGCTCCCTCTATGGAAGGCGTGTATTCTTATTATGTTCCAGACTTTTCCTATGATGCCTATATATTTAATGGTAAATATTGGACCCTAAAGGAAGATGTAATTGCGGTTAACAGTCCTCAAGAAGGAAAAAATGAATTTATACAACTGAACCCCAGAACAGGTAGATTGGAGAAAAAAAGGTTTAAAAAAGACTGGATCAACCCTACCAATAGTCAGATAAAAGGTGAAGTAGAACATGTCGCAAGAATTCCAGAAACGCCCGAAACTGACGAAACTATTTCGGAAAAAAGCGATAAGAAAAAGAAAAAGAGGTATAAAAAATATGACTCAGGTCTTTCTGTAACTACAGGGAAATACAAGAGAAAACGAAAGAGAAATAATTAATGCAACTTGGCCTCATAAATACCCTTACCATTGATAGATTCACTCCGCCTGGTGCTTTTTTGAGAGATTCACAAGGTAATGAGGTTTTACTTCCTAAAAAGTATGTTAAAGAGGAATTTGAGCTTGAACAAGAAATTGACGTATTTGTTTTTAAAGACAGTGAACAACGAATTGTTTCCACTACAGAGAAGCCCCACCTCCTACTTGGTCAATTCACTTATCTAAAAGTAACCCAAATCCAACCTATTGGCGCTTTTGTGGATTGGGGTTTAGACAAAAACTTACTTGTACCATATAGCGAACAAATTTATAATCTTGAAGAAGAGGAATCTTACCTCATTGCGCTAAAATATGATGACAAGACAGACCGACTCTATGGGAGCATGAAAATAAAAAACTTATTAGAGCCATGCAGAGAAGACTTAAAAGGTCAAAAAGTAGATCTATTGATTTGTGAATATAATGATTTAGGTATTAGTGTCATCGTGAACAAGAAATATGATGGATTAATTTTCAATAGCAATATCATTGCCGACATCAACCACGGAGACGAAATTGATGGTTATATAGAAAAAGTAAGAGCCGATGGAAAGCTCGATGTTCGTTTAGAGCCCATAACTGTTGAAAAATATGATCTAGCTATTGAAAAAATACTGGACCGTTTAAATAGGCAAGAAAAGCTTTATTTGTCGGATAAATCTAGTCCAGAAGACATTAACCACGAACTAGGAATGAGCAAAAAAACTTTTAAGCAATCTATCGGAAAGCTATATAAATGGCGCAAAATCAAACTGCACAAAAATTACATTGAGCTTATTCGTCAATCAAACCAGGATGGTAAGACCGAATAGATTCGTTCATTACCTCATCAAGCTTTAAGCTCATTTTTTTTCTTTCTTGACGGGCATACATTTCCATCTGATCTGTGTAATGAGGACTATCTAATCGTCTTGAATTTCCATAAGGCAATACCGTTTCGACCTCTACTCCATTGTCGTCATACTGAATAATCATAATGTAAGATTCTCCATGGACCGGTTTTACTGTTCCATTCTTTTGCACTTTTGAGGTCATAGCCGCAATCATATCTGTTAAACCAGGTACTGCCAATTCTTTACCCACTCTCGAATGTCTTTGATATACTTTCAAGGGAATATCTATACGACCAAAGTACTTCATCAAATGTTTTTGCGTTTTCTCCAACACTTTTGAAATGAGTAT
>WTIB01000118.1:3222-4780 GCA_011522905.1 Crocinitomicaceae bacterium
TTTGATATGAGCTCCTCAAATCTTCGACTTCGATTGTTGTAATTTTCAAAATAATCTAAGTGGTATTGCTCATATAGTAAGCTATCTGGATTATCTAAAGGATGTGCGCAATTATATGGTGAATTGTTCGTATTGAATAAGTATCCATGTTTAGGATTCATCTTATTTGGTAAAGCCTCAAACGGCAAATAACCCTCCGTCAATAAGGCCGAGGTATCTCCCAACATCACATCATTATGAAACAAATCGTCGGATGGACGATTAGGAATCTTCCCAAGACTCATATAGAAAATGGAATCTTCACGGTCTGCATACATCACATTAAATCTGGGTATGGCCATCATTTTTAATGCACCTTCAAACTCCTTCCAAGAATTGGATTTTGTCATATGGTACCATTGGTCTATTGAAGAAATGTTTTCAAAAGCATTCGAATTGAAAGCAAAGAATCCTTTTTTATTTTTGATGACAGGCCCAAAAACACTCCACAATACCTTTTTCTTCAATCCTATCCTAATGCCAAGTTTGGTTTTTAATTTCAATTTTATCTTCTTTTTTTCAAAATCAATCCAATTTCCGTCAAGCATGTATTGATTACTGTTTTTAGGATTCACCTTCAACTCATATAAATCAATGAGATCAGGATAATTATAGGTATGTGTCCAACCCAAATTCTCATTGGTTCCTATCATTGGAAAAGGAGAGCCAGGAAATAAACCTCCCAGCATATTCCAACCTTCTTCAGATATAACATGTGCCTCATACCAAGAAAAGGCCCCTTCCAAAGGCTGATGGGTATTGACATTAAGTACAGTTTTGTTATTGGTCATCATTTCACGACTAAAAGCAAAAGCATTTGAACCAATTGTCTTCTGTTCCATAAGCTCATCTCTTTCTTGAACCGTAATATTTTTATTTCCCAATAATTCCCCGAGTATATTACCTGTATCGGAAAACAAATGAATAACCAAATTATATCCGGTCAAATAATCCATGACCGTCATTGGAAAGGTATTGTCAACGAGAACTTCTTCTGGATGACTCTTTGCATAGGCGTTAATTCCATTAACGTAGCCTTCAATTACCAATAAAACTTCAGCTGACAAATCAGAATAATGATTTTCAGCTGTCCTTCTACATCCAAGCATTGCTGACAAATAATCCATGATCACACCGTCTTTGCCGCTACATAAACCCATTTTACCTACCGCAGGTAGAAAGGTGTATTGAATGGTTTTAAAATCGTCTTCTGCATGTGCCCAAGCCAAGCCATAAGCAGCATCTCGGTCTGTAACACCATGAATATGGGGAACACCATAAGAATCTCGGTAAATGGTGACATTTTTATTTACCCTTTGGCCCTGAAGTTGAAATCCAATAAAGACTAAAAAGGATAAAACTATATTTTTCATACGCGAATTTAAAAAACTAACATGGATAAAATCAATTTGTTGTTAATCAACTCATAATTGAGATATTTATTTCATAGATTATAATTGGTGGACATATTGATGCAATCAATCTAAAAACATATATTTGCCCATAATTTTAAGTAATG
>WTIB01000024.1 GCA_011522905.1 Crocinitomicaceae bacterium
AAAAGATAAAAGGGAATCAAGGAATGATTCGTAAGAAATTTCCTCGTTAGGTTGAATATAGCTATAAGTAAAAAAAAGATTTTCAAAAAGTAGAAGCTTAAGTTTCTCGTCACTTGTGAGGTGTGCAACATATTTTTCCGGGCAGTACAGGTTTGATACAGGGAATCCGTACAGTAAACCCGTTTGATTAAAAATATAGTGTAGACATTCTTCTAAACTGTGAGACTTTAATTTATATCCAATCTTCAGCTCGCCTTGCTGATGTAAATGAAAGAAAAATGGAATCCAGTTTTTAGAACCTGGAGAAATTCTGTTTTTATCTAATTGCATATCTAATGGCTAAGCCTCCACCCCATGCAAAGCTTACTCTTGGAGTAAAGAATACAAAGGGCCCTGTATCAAGTGAGCAATTTATTGGGACCTCGCTAAAGGTATATTCTATTCCTAAAACCCCATTAATTCCTGTATGTAGAAAAGGACGATCTTCAGGTGTGCTGGTAAAGCCAACTAATGCTCCACCTCCATAGTACCAGGAAAATCCTGGATCTAATTCACTATTCAATTCATAATCTAACATGACAAAGGCTCCAGTGCCATAATTTGTCTTTGAAAAACCGCCGACACTAGCCTCTATGGCTGTTTGACTTCCAATAAAATGTTTTGCATTTAGTGTACCAAAGCCAGGATATCCACCTTTAATACCAATAGCTGTTGTATAGTTTTGACTAAAAGAAATATTAGTTATCAGTAGAAAGAAAAGTAAGAGATTTTTCATGTCAGAATCATTTGTTCAAAATTAAATTTTACCGGCGAGAGTGAATGCTTTCGTCTGGGTAAAAAATACACTTCCATCTGTTGAAAAAGCTTCAAAAAGCATTACATATACGCCAATACTGGCTTTTACACCGTCATTGGTTGTACCATCCCAGGTAAAAGAACCACTTGAACCCATCAGTTCATTACTAAAAAGATTTTTGATTATTCTTCCTTTATCGTCGTATATTGAGACCTGTCCCAATAGGCCTTCTTCATTCATCTCATAGGTCACTTGAAGAACATCTTCGAAACCATCGCTATCTGGTGAAAATATGTTATTGGTAAAACTAAAGCTGCCATTGTAAACGGCTGGAATATATTGTGAATTTTTTCTACCAGGCGTTCCAAAACCAATACTTTCTTCTGCTGAATGCCAGTTAAATGAATTACTTGACTCTCCATTTGGGTCAATGCGCTCCAACGACACACCATCGGTATCATCCAAGAGAGAAAAGTGCCAATCTGAACCATAAGAAACTTTGTCTATCAATTCAGTAAAGTTGAATAAATAGATGCTGCTGGAATCGTTGTTGTAGCTTGGAAGATTGCTCTGTAGAAATTTTCCATGAACACTTGCGGGATAGTTTTCTAGAATAAAGCTGGTATCTTCACTGATCACAACATAATCATGTGGGTATAAGACATAATGGTCTTGAATGACATCGAAATTTGAAATTGTATCATCATCAAAATTTGCCAGTTGCCAATTCAATAGGTCAATATATTTATCGGAATTATTGTAGAGTTCAACCCAGTCTTTTCCATCCGTATACGGATTACTTACAAATTCATTAATGATTATATCCCCCATCACACCAACCTCGGCCATAGCAAAGGTTCCAAACATGGTATTTGAATTTAGCCAACAATCCTGAGCACCCTCAATGTATAGAGAGTAAAGCTGACCTGTTTCAATATTTTCATTGAACTGAATAATCATACTATTTGCGAATGCACTCGCAATATATCGGCTTTGAATACTTAAACCAGGAGCGGTATTAATAGATGCATTTGCTAATGATGTGGAGTCCATTCCCTCATTGAAATAAATTTCCAAGAAATTTGGAGGCAGTGCAACTGTCTGTGTGATATAAGGCGCATCCTCATCTGCGTTATTATCATAAATGGAATTTTCAGTTCCAGGAGTTCCTCCAGTTGCTGAATTTGATGCACTCCAGTTACTCATGTCCGAACAAGGGTCGTTTAAATTAATGAGCTCTAAGGAGTATCCTCCGGTCTGTTTGTTCTCATCCATATACCAATCGTCCGTATATGATACCTTATCAATTTGAATTCCATTTGGATCTACAATTTGAACATCATCTCCCGAATTATTTAGGCTAGGAAAGCTACTTACAGCATAAACATTTGACACCAAAAAAGAGTCAACATTAGAGGTGGATGTCAATATGCCATAATTATCTGGAAGAATCCATCCAGCAACAATTGTACCTCCTGATGACGCATCGTTTAATTGCCAATTGCTTAAATCAAAAATTTTGTCACTACCGTTGTAAATCTCAATATACTCTGCATCGGGTAGACCTATAATGGGGGTAGGGTCAGCAAATATTTCAGTAATAATGAGATCGCCAGATTGAGGAGTTTCTCCAACCAAGTATTCATAGTTTAGTGATTGTTCACTAGATATGTTTCCTGAAACATCTTCTATATTGTTAGAAAATATGGTGTAAGAGCCACCATTTAGCATTGGACTAACGAAGGATATGTGTATTAAAGCTGGGTTTGTTCCGTCTACTGTACAAGTAGTTATTCCAATTGAAGGCTGAATTTCATAGTTTGAGGTGAGCTGTGCTGAGCTTACTTCGACTGATTCGTTGAAAAGCAAATCAATTGATGTGGCATCGATTACCGCAACGTCTTGCAATAATGGGGCTTCCAAGTCAAGAACTTCTGGGCCGACGTATACATCATCATAATAAAATTTACTTGCATTACTAACCGTATACATGTCCACAAAGCCAAAATGGCTTCCAGTCAGGGCACTTGCATCATTGGCACTTCCCTGAAATATATAGCTAGTTTCACCCGTTAAATCTGCATAAAGCGTCCAATCACCCGATGCGGTTCTAACTACTTTTATAGCAACTTCAAAACTTGAAGCAATTTGTCCATCGGCTCCGGAACAAAGAAGAGAGGAGGTGCCCGATTCCATTTTAAACAAACGTATGGCATCCGTAGAGCCAGACTCTCCTAGCTGTATGTAATAACCATTTTGAGTGCTCGTGAGGTCCGCATTGTCAGAAGTGAGATAAATTCGGCCATTATTTCCTGATGAAGGTGAAAACCCTTGTTTCGTCCAAATTCGCCATTCAATATTATCAATAGAACTTAAATTATGAGGAATGCTCAAGTAGGAAGTTGAGGCCACTGAGTTATTCAGTTGCACCTCTTGGTTTGAATTTACTATAAAGTCATTTACAGAACCATTCCATGATGGATTGTTCAAAAAATCATTATCCGAGAAATCATCAGTAACTTGGGAAAATGCGAATAAACATGAAAAAATGAAAAGGCTAAGTAATTTTGTATGCATATATCGACCTGAACTCAAATATATTAATTTTACAATCATCTTTTCTTCATTACATGGTATAATAAATAAATTAAAATTATGAAAGTTGCAGTAGTTGGTGCTACAGGTATGGTGGGTCAAGTAATGTTAAGAGTACTTGAAGAAGAAGGTCTGAAGATATCTAGATTAATTCCCGTGGCTTCACCAAAGTCAATAGGTAAAAAAATCTTGTTTCGAGAAGAAGAAATAACCATTATTGGAATGGAAGAGGCCTTACTTGAGCATCCAGATATCGCCATATTTTCGGCTGGAGGAGAAGCTTCTTTAGAGTGGGCACCAAAATTTGCTTCCTGCGGAACCATTGTTATTGATAATTCATCGGCGTGGAGAATGGATCCATCTAAAAAATTAATTGTTCCAGAAATTAATGCAGATATATTGTCAAAGGAGGATAAAATTATTGCGAATCCCAATTGTAGTACAATTCAATTGGTATTGGTCCTAAAACCGCTTCATGATAAATATCGAATTCGAAGAGTTGTCATTTCTACTTATCAGTCTATTACGGGAACTGGAGTTAAAGCAGTAAAACAAATGGAAAATGAGCGATTGAATCAAAAAGGTGAGATGGCTTACCCCTATGAAATTGATAAAAATTGTATTCCTCAGTGTGATGTTTTTATGGAGAATGGGTATACGAAAGAGGAAATGAAATTGACCAATGAAACCAAAAAGATATTGGATAGGGATATAAATGTGACGGCAACCGCCGTTCGAGTACCTGTCGTCGGAGGTCACTCTGAGGCGGTCAATATTGAATTTGAGTCGGAGTTTGAAGTAGGGGAGGTTAAAAAACTCTTGGATGAAATGCCAGGAATTAAGGTTGTTGATGACCCGCTTCAATCTAAATATCCTATGCCCATCAATGTTGCCGACAAAAATGAGGTATTTGTCGGAAGAATTAGACGTGATGAATCTCAGGAAAAATCATTAAATCTATGGATTGTTGCGGACAACCTTAGAAAAGGTGCAGCGACAAATGCTGTCCAAATTGCTTCGCACATTTCAAAATTTATATAGCGAATTCAAATATCTGTAAGAATTCTTATTTCATTTTTTGGTACTCTTCCAAAAGAATTTCATACGGATCTCTTTTTACGTATTTGGATCGCATCCAAGCATAAAAAATAATTAATCTTGGATCTCTAAAGACCTTCTCTTTTTTCAGATTTATTTTCTTTTCAATTTTGTTCAAAAGGTTTTCATCAGATTCATGGGGTTTTTTAATGAAATGCCGTATAGCATTGATAAAATGAATCACCATACTGTATTGCTCAGCTTGAAGCATATCCTTATGTTTTACCTCAATATTCTTCATAATCTTAAGACACAGGTCAATATTGCCCAATG
>WTIB01000014.1 GCA_011522905.1 Crocinitomicaceae bacterium
GAACTTTATGTGATTAAATCTATGCTATTTAGAGGATGGATTGAATTTGGCAAATAAAATTTAAGATATGTGGAAAGTTGCTTTGATATTAATTTTTACGCTAATTACGATTCCAATTATTTGTTTCAATTACGATGAACCCTTGACCTATATGCAAGAGGAGGCAATTTGTACCTTGTTGTGGGTTTATGGATTGGCTTCCATGTATTGCTTCGTAGTAAGCACCTTAACAGATAATTACAGCCAGGTGGACAAACTTTGGAGTATAATGCCTATTCCCTATCTGTGGATCATTGCAGATTATTCAGGTTATGATGACCGACTGGTTTTAATGGCTGTTTTAGTGAGTATTTGGGGCATTCGATTGAGCTTGAATTTTGCGAGAAGAGGAGGGTATTCTTTAAAATTCTGGGATGGTGAAGAGGACTATAGATGGTCAATTCTTAGGTCTAAACCTGGTTTTGAAAAAAAATGGAAATGGATATTATTTAATTTCTTGTTCATTTCTTTTTACCAGATGGGACTTGTCTTACTTACGACTTTGCCTGCAATACGAGTTCTTGGCATACATACACCGATTGGATTATTTGATATTATATTGGCCATCGTGATTTTACTTTTGATTTTCATTGAATTTCTTGCGGATCAACAGCAATACAATTATCAGACAGAAAAGTACAAACAGATGGATAGTGGAAATGTTGATCCGTATTATAAGATAGGATTCGTACATACGGGATTATGGGCTTACATGAGACACCCAAACTATATGGCAGAGCAAGCCATTTGGATTGTATTTTATTTTTATTCCGTTATTGCCACGGGAAATTGGATCAATTGGACATTGACAGGTGGTCTTTTATTGGTTCTTCTTTTCAAAGGAAGTTCTGATTTTTCAGAGTCAATATCTGCAGAAAAATATCCGGAATATGAAAGATATCAAAAGTCAGTTGGTAGGTTTCTTCCCTTCAAAGGAAGATTTAAAAGATAAATTCGCTAGGGTTTGTATTGTCCTCTTTTATATAGCTCATATATAATAGCTGCCTCCATCATTGAATCATCAAGTCCTCTATGCTGCTCAATTTTGGGTGTATCTGGAAATAGAATATCCCATGCCTCTTGAGCTTTTGGCCATTTGTATCCGTAATTTCCTTCAATTTTAAAATAGTCAACACTCTCTTTCATTGGACAAGGAATGTCCGGGCCAAGATCAAATCCATATTTTATTAAAAAAGCACTGTCAAAGTCTCTATTCCAAGCGGTGATTTGCCCTTTATACGGATTTAGAAGTGACTGTATTTCGTCAAAATAATCGGTAATTGGCAATGCATTTCGTATTTCTTCAAGTTCCATAAAACCATTTTCAAAAATCCATGAATTTCTATGCTTGGCTCTTAAATTAGGATCTTTAAATACCTGATCAAAAATAGGAGTGATTTCTCCAGAGTCTAAATTGAGTTTAACCATTCCCAACTCTAAAATGAGATCATGATTGGGATTGAGGCCTGTCGTTTCTAAATCTAATACGATAATTTCATTAGGCATAATTCGCTTTTAATTTTCCTTGACTCTAGTGAAAGGTATAAAAGTATTATTTTTTTGTGATGAAAATGGAAATCTTTTGAATGCACATGAAATGAATTTAAAATCCTTCAAACACCTTGCTTAATAGAAGTAAAAGCGTCAATTTTGTGTACACGTAATATATCTAATGGAAACCATTATTAGCAAGGATAGAAAAAATGAATTGTATGCATTTGTTTATAGCCAAATGAATGCACTTTTATCAAAAGATGACAACAAGATTTCCAATATGGCCAATTTTGTTGCCCTTCTAAAATCAAATTTTGATTTGTTTTGGGTTGGATTTTACCTTGTGGAATCAAATCAATTGGTTTTAGGTCCATTTCAAGGGCCAGTTGCATGCACAAGAATTCCAAAAGGAAAAGGCGTTTGCGGTTCCTCTTGGTCTGATAAAAAGACATTAATTGTCCCTGATGTAGATAAGTTTCCTGGGCACATTGCATGTAATGAAGCATCAAAAAGTGAAATTGTAATTCCACTTTTATACAATGAAGAGGTAATCGGCGTTTTAGATATTGATAGTACTGAATTGGATTCTTTTGATGAAGTAGACAAAGAATGGTTGGAAAAATTATGCACATGCTTGCTTACCGTTATATAATCGGAATTGCGATCCTTCTATCGGCCTGTGCTCAAGTCGGAAGTATAAGTGGTGGGCCAAAAGACGTCACCCCACCTAGAATTGTCTCATGTACTCCAAATGATGGACAAAAAATGGTGAGTGCCAAGGGAATAAAAATAGAGTTTGATGAGTTTGTAAAGCTTCAAAAGCCGAATGATAATATTATTTTACTTCCCGCCAATATAGATTATGAATATGAATTGAAAGGCAAAACCCTTGAAATTAACTTTCAAGAGCCACTCAAGGTAAACACTACCTATTCTTTGTATCTAAATGGTGCAGTTCAAGATATTACAGAGGGGAACGATTCCCTCATTCAAGTGGCATTTTCAACTGGAAATGAGATAGATGATAATGAGGCTTATTTTATGATTTTTGATGCCTACACTCGAAAACCAAAGAAAAATGTATTGATAGGTTTATACGATTCATTAGTACAGGAGAAACCCACATATTTCTCGAAAACAGATGATAAAGGGTATGCCAAACTAAGGGCTCTTCGAGAGGGGAAGTTTTTTTATAAAGTTTTTGTTGACGAGAATAAAAATCGAATTAAAGAAAATGATGAAGTCCAATTTGCAAGTCCTCAAGCTGTTCTTTTGGATTCGGCCTATTCTGACACCCTAAAATTATTTGTAAGTAAACCAAAGTTTAAATTGTATTCCATCGATGCATCATTTATTACGCCGTATATACTGGAAGTGGCTATTCCGAATGATTATTCATTTCAAGAATTAAAATTTAACGGAATACAGCCAATCATTTTGGATAGTTTACCTGAAGAAGCTAATAAGCTTAGATATATTTTACCGAAGTATGTTGAAAACTTAGAATTGGAATTAGATACCTTGAATAAAAAAGTAAGGAACGAAAAGGATACTGAAGAGCTTACTTTAATCGAAAACATAAAGAAGCTTAAATTATTCCCTAATGATTTCTTGATCAATCTTGAATTCAATTCGCCAATAGCTTCGCTTAGAGGAGAAAAGGGTGATTTTAGTTTAATGAATGTTAAGGATAGCACAGTAATTCAACTTGATTCAAGTCAAATTCGATTTAAACAGAATAGAATAGAGTTAAATTTGAATAATCAGACTTTCAAAAGAGCGTTGCTACAAATAGATTCTGCTGCATTTTGTGCTCAAAATAATATTTGTAATCATCAAATGAATATGATTCTAGAGCAAAAAGTATCTGAAGATTTAGCGGTTTTAAATGTGAAGGTGGATACGGATATGGACTCTTGGTACATTGAACTCTTAAAAAATGACCAAGCTATTTTATTGAAAGGTTTATTTTCTGATTCGAATTCAATTTTATTTCAGGATTTGGAGCCTGGGAGTTACACTTTAAGTATAGTTGAAGACATAAACAAGAATAAGCGGTGGGATTCATTTAGCCCTTTTGACTATAGTGGTCCGGAACAAAGATTTACTTTAGAAAAGACGATTAAAGTCAAAGCCAATTGGGAGCACGAAGTTGAATTTAAGGTTCCTTAATAATTTCAAAGTCTTCGATAGAATTACCGGCTAAAAAGTCTTTATAGTTCATTCTTCTTTTACCTTCCATTTGAAGCTCAACAACCAATATGTAAAAGTCAGAGCAGGGAAAAAGAATGCCGTTATTTGCTTCAAGCAATTGCCCCACTGCTTCAGTAGGGACTGGCATATTTGTTTTCCTACAATCAAAAAATTTAAAAGAGATGTTTTTATTTTTTGATATGCTTTTTAAAACGGACCACGCTCCAGGATAGGGTGATAGGCCTCTGATTTTATTGTAATTTGTTTTGAGTGTATTTGTCCATTGAATTTCGCAATCCTCCTTGAATATTTTTGGTGCGGCATTCAATGCCAATCCCTCATTTTCAGTTTGATTTTTACTTTCCAATTTCCCATTAGATAAATCTGTTAGCGTATCGTTCATCAAATCTGCACCAACATGCATCAGTTTATCATGTAGCTCTCCAGCAGACATTTCATCGTTAATATCCACACCTCTTTTCTTTATAATATCCCCAGTATCAATAACCTCATTTATAAAGAACGTAGTTACTCCAGTTCTTTTTTCACCATTTATAATAGCCCAGTTTATAGGTGCTGCACCTCGATAATCGGGTAGAAGAGAGGCATGTAAATTTATGGTTCCCAATGGTGGAATTTTCCATATCACCGCCGGAAGCATTCTAAAGGCCACAACAACAAAAACATCTGCATTCACATTCTTCATCTGATTAATGAATTCATCTGCTTTTAGGTTTAAAGGCTGAAAAATCGTTAATCCTTTATCCTCTGCATAAATTTTAACCTCACTTTTTCGGATTTTTTGTCCACGCCCTGAGGGGCGGTCAGGAGCCGTAACTACAGCAACGACATCATGGGAACTATCTACAATACGGTTCAATATTGTAACAGCAAACCCTGGTGTCCCCATAATTACAATTCTAAGTTTTAATGACATTTTTTATACTATTTTACTTTTCCCACTTGAATTTTTTAAATACACAACAGACATTATTCCAATGGTACCGAAATATATATATGC
>WTIB01000004.1:0-1749 GCA_011522905.1 Crocinitomicaceae bacterium
GCTTCGCTCCAAGAATTGTTTTTTTCGCTAATATCAAGCTGTGCATTTGAAACCTTAATATCGTAGTTGTTTTCTAGTGCAATAAGCACAGCTTCTTTTGCAGATAAGCTATCAGAAAATTCAATTTGAGTAAAACATAATAGTCCATTGAATAGGAAAAGAAATAGGATACTAATTCTCATTTGACTCAATATTTTTTTTAACTCTAAATACAGGCTCTGCTTCAAGCTCTGAAACCTTTACTCCGGAAAAAATTCTTTTTCTTATTCTGGCTCCCTCGTTCCAAAATAAAATTGCCGAAGGATAAAAGAACAAAATAAATACGGTGCCAAATAAAACACCAAACGCAATTGAAGTAGCCATTGGTATTAGAAATTGAGCTTGCATACTTGTTTCGGATATCATTGGAAGTAACCCGGCAACAGTTGTAATAGAGGTGAGGAGTATTGGTCTAAAACGAGATACAGCAGCTTTACTAGCTGCGCTTTTTATGGATTCTCCTTCAATTAATAAATTGTTATAGCGATCCAAAAATACAATGGCATCGTTCACAAGAACACCAATAAGAGCAATCATTCCAAAAACCGAAAGTATGGACACAGGGATTCCAACCAAACCATGTCCAATAATGGAACCAGCAATACCTGATGGTATGACTAACATAATTAAAAATGCTTGTGACAAGCTATTGAAATGAAGCATTAAAATGACAAACATCAGAAATACAAGTACCATTGTAACATACTGCATGGAATCACCTGTTTTTTGGCTTCGTTCAAATTGCCCAAGCTTTAATGCAGATACATTTGGATAAACGGAAGACACTTTAGGTATTATAGAGTCAAATATATTCTTGTTAATGTCTGCTACTTTGTCAGGATCTATTGTTTCCGCATCAACTTTAATGATGCGCTGGCCATTTAATCTTTTTAAGCTTTCAGGGGCTCTACCCATTGAAAAAGTACATAGCTTCTCTAATGGAATCTGAATTCCCTGAGCATTTTTAATTTTCATGTTATATAGGTCGTAGATACTATTTCGGTCTTCCAAAGGATATCTTACCCATATTTTCACTTCATCAGTACCAATTATTACGCGTTGTGCTTCTTGACCGAAAAAGCCCTGTCTGATTTGTGATAATATTTCCGATTTTGATATGCCATATATTTCTGCTTGTTCTTTCATTTCAAGCTGAATCTCGTTTCTGCCAGGAGGCATATTATCTTTAACATTGATAACTCCAGACATTCGATTAAGCTCATTTTTCAATTCATCACGTGCACTTAACAATTCACCTTCGTTTGTGGAGGTAAGCCCTATTTCAATCTCTTTTCCAAATCTATTAAATCCTCCGACATATACATCTTCAGCAATTTTACTCACATCCAATTGATTGATTCTTTTATTAATTCTATTCATCAGTGTGTCTAGAGGTAGCTTAGTGTTTTCGGCATCGACAAACACATTGATGCTTCCAGTATGATTTCCGGCCTGACCAATATTTTGACTAAAACCAACATTACTTGTGTAATAAGTCATTATTTCGTCCCCTGTTTCTTTTTTTATTCTTTCATTCTCTTCTATAAGAATAATGGTGGCTTGTTCTATGAATTCTTTTGTTTGATTTTCATTACTTCCAGGATTATACGCTACCTCTATCGTAAAAAAATCGGGCTGAATATTTGGGAAAAACGTGGAAGATAATGTTCCATTAACAAGCATACCAATAACAATGAAAGTAAAAGCCAT
>WTIB01000004.1:1849-4737 GCA_011522905.1 Crocinitomicaceae bacterium
GGGTTTGCATTGAGGACATACTTTTTCGAAAGGTGAGAAGGCAAGGTGATAAAGCCTTCAAGAATCGAAAAAATGAGACAACCGATAGTAACAAAGGCCATTTCCCTCATCATTTCCAAGCCTTCCACAAAAAATAAAACAGAAAAGGCGACAATTGTTGTGATTACAGAAGAGCATACTGAAGGTAAAACCTCCATTGTGCCATCTATGGCTGCTTGCTTTGCAGATTTACCTTTTTCAAAATGTGCATAAATATTTTCGGCAATGACAATGCCGTCGTCGACTAGAATTCCAACTACCAGAATCATTCCGAATAATGAAATCATGTTTATGGTAATTCCATAAAATGATCCCAGTATAAACATGCCTAAAAAGGAAAAGGGAATCCCAAATGCTACCCAGCTTGAAAGCTTCACATTTAAGAACAGACCTAAAAATACGAGAACTAAAATCAGGCCAGTTAAGCCATTCTTGGTCAATAAATCAATCCGTCCCTCGAGCAATTCATTGAATTCAAAATAGATGTCGAATTGAAATTCTGGATTTTCTTTATTGAATTTCTCCTGATAATCATGAAGGGTTTTGGAAATATCCTCAATGTCCTGCTCTACAGTTTTTTCAATTTGAAAAGAAACTGCGGGAAGCCCATTAAATGTTGACTCTTGAGAGTCCTCTGAATACCCGAGATTTACATCAGCAACATCACCTATGCTTACTATTTCACCTGAACGGGTTGTTTTTAATATGATTTTGGAGATGTCTTCTGGGTTGAGTACTCGATCATTGGAGCGTATGCTCATTTCTTGAAAATTACCACGGATAAAGCCTGTAGTGATATTATTGTTTTTACTACTGATGGCCATTGAAATTTCTTGAAACGAAGTATTGTAACGCAATAGGTCATTTTCTCGAATATTAATCGTGATTTCTTTGGTAGGAAAACCCATTTCAACGATTTCTGTAATGTTTTTGGTATTGAGCAGGTCTTGCTCAACTTTTGTAGCCAAATCCACAAGCTTGATATCTGAAATATTTTTGTCTTTTGCCGAAATCCCTATAAATGCTACAACGCTTCCCATTCCACCAGAGGTAAGGCGTTTAATAATCGGTTTTTCAGCACCTTCCGGAAATGAATTAATTGAATTGATGGCGTTTTCCACATCACTTAATAGCTGATCCATATCTGAATCCTGATAGGCTTTGATATTGACAGTGGCCATGTTTTCTGATGAGGTAGAATTGATTTCATCAATAGCAGCAATACCCTTAACAGCTTGCTCAATTTTAATAGTTACCCCTTCTTCCATTTCATTAGGAGAGGCTCCCGGATAAAAAACGGAAACAACTATTGTGTTCGGGTCAAGTTCAGGAAAAAAAGATTTCTTTGTGTTGGATAATGCAAAGATTCCGAAAATAATAACCACAAAGATAAAGGCATTACCCCATACCGGACGATTGACAAAAAAAGTAATTAGTTTTCTCATTATTGTCTTTCTATTCCGATGTATTTCTTGATTTTATTATTGGGCACATTATATTCTAATAAAAGCGTATCGTTGTCATTCAAGCCATGTATGAAAAGTGAATCTTGTTTTGATCCTATCACCGAGATTTTTTGTTGAATGAGTTTTTCGTTTCTTAATAAATAAATGGCATTTTCTTTTACTGCTGAAGAGGGCACCACACACATGGATTCAGAAATGAGATTATCAATTTCTGCTGTCACATATTGATTTGATAGAATGGCGACTCCTTTTAAGGGTTCAATTGAATAATAGACATCAATGGATTGTGTACTTTGATTAATCGCATTTGATGTCCTGATGATTTTCCCTGACCCGATTGGCACGTTTTCAGCGTTTCGAAATTGTACAAATCCTTTTTCTTTAAATTTTTCATATAAGTCAATGGCTATTGGTAATTTAACCTCCATACTTTCCATGTTTGCAATTCGAGCGATTCTCACACCGGGATTAATAATTGAACCTGGCTCTGCATAAGTGTCAACAACATATCCATTAAATGGTGCTAGGAATAAATATTTCGACATTCTGGTTTCGAGACTTTTGATGTTCAGGTATTCTGAAAAAACACCTTTTGCAGTAAAAAACATCTTTTCTTTATCAGTATTGCATTGAGGGAATTCAGGTAAAAAGGATACTGGATCAATTTTTTCTATAAAACTATTCCATTTTTCAAATTCTTCTGGAAAGTCCAGTTCTATATCTGCTAATAGGTTAATTAAAAGATTAGAAAGCTGCGCTTTTCTTGCGCTTAAGGTAAAAAACATCTCCTCAGAATCAACTTTATAGAGGAGGTCGTTAAATCTGAATTTACTTCCAGGTTTCAATTTTATGGCCCCTTTCTCTAGTTTCCCTTGTACCTCGAAAGCAACATCGAGTTCGGTGTATGGTGTAACTTGTCCATATGATTTTGTTTTAAGCGAACGATTTTCATTTTTGACCACCTGTACAGGAATATATTTTACAGTTTCCTCTCCCTTTACTTCTTTAATTTCTGTTTTCTTGTTACTGAGAACAATGGCATAAATGATTCCGGTCAACACGAGTGTAACTGAAAATAAAATGATTTGGCTTTTTTTCATGGGATGGTCTTATTCGTCTTAAAGCGCTGTAAAAATAATCAAAATAGGCATTTCGTTATAATAGATTGTTTTAAAACAAATAATAAATGTACTACCTTTAGAATATGAAAATCAGCTCCTTCTTTGCGTTCTTATTTTTTGTGTCTATATGTTTTTCAGGTAGTTGTCAGTTTGCCTTTAATTATGTTGACTCTATTTCAGTTTTTCATGGAGGTAATGCATTGAAAATGCCTTGGGCAGGAGGATTAAACTATATTCAGATTTCAGATATTGATTATGATTA
>WTIB01000062.1:0-1965 GCA_011522905.1 Crocinitomicaceae bacterium
GTGAATATCTTTACCTAAATCAATACAGGTTAGTTGGTCAGAATCATCTGCAAACAATAAATCCATCCGCCCGTCTTTATTAATATCTTCAACATGAGGAATAAATTCACTTCTTCCTTTAAGCTGAATTTTTCGAACGATTTTTCCTGAATCAATATTTACAAATGCAATGATGTCCTCATATTCCAATAAAATAACCATGCACTTTTGTTGATTTATTTCAATCAATTGGTCAGAAATGAAATAAGCGAAATAGTCTCCAGAAACTTCTGGGAATTTTTCAACCGTTGTATTCGCTACAACTTTCATGTTTTTGTCAAATTGAAATATTCTATCGCCTGAACAAAATATTCGAGTATTTGGCAATCTCTTGAAGCTATATTCTTTTACTTTCTCTTGGACTAATTTCTTCTTAACAACATTTCCTTTTAGATCAAAGGTTAGCATGTGAAGTTTATATCCATCCGTTCCATATGAACCTTCAATAGGTCGATATGAATATTTTGGGACGGTTACCAAAGTTTTGCCATTCTTATCTTTTGTAAAAAGTATAGTCTCAGCATCATAAAAGGCATTATGTAATACTTTTGGATCACTCCAATTATCAAAGTCCTCCGTCCAATCAAATGCATGTAAGAGTTTGCCATTTGCGCCATTTATTGAATAGAACTGACCATTCATAGTATATACAATGTCCCCAATACCATCTGAATTCAAATCCTTAACAATGGGTTTCATAAGGAACAAATAAGTCATGCTGAAATGAGTTTTAACTTTAAACACTAAGCGGTTATCACCCATTTTCCAACCTTTAAATTTTTGGTGAAAATGTTGCCAAATGGTCTCTCCATTTTTCGGGTTTATCGCTCTGACTTCGCCAGCCTCCGTGCCAAATACAAGGACATCCTTCCCATTGACTTTGATAAGAACCGCTTCACTCTCTACATCGCCCGAAACTGGTAGAGAATACTTTATGTTTCCATTAAAATCAGCACAAATAAATTCATCATTATCATTTCCAAAATAAATTCGATTCTGGTAGATCAATGTACCATTGACATCTAAGTCTCCAATTGATTCTTTGGCGAAGTTTCTAACTCTTTTTCCTGTTTTCCGATTAATAATGTGGACCCCATTTCTATCATCCGTGATATAGGCATCTCGATAGTTATCTCCATTAGAGCCGATAACTAAATAGGACGGTGTCAATGAAACATTAGTTCTAAATGATGTCTTCCCTATGTCAACGCTCCAATTTTCCGAGCTCGGTTCTTTAGTAGTTTTGCTTTTTTCATCACGATTCACAAATGAAAGGATGAATAACAATGCAGGTAATGCAAATAGATACATTTTATTCATAACTCAAATTTTTAAGATTCAACAATACGTTTATATTATGGAAATGAATATCCAAAATTTGGTTACAAAAAAAGGCGACCGAAGTCACCTTGTTCTTAAGTAATTTAATTACTAGGTATTTTCAAGCACCATAGCAGATGCTCCTCCACCTCCATTACATATTCCAGCCGCACCGTATTTTCCATTGTTCTGTTTTAAAACATGAATCAGAGTAACTAGTATTCTTGAGCCAGAATTACCCAATGGGTGACCTAAAGCCACAGCACCACCATTTACATCAACTTTTGAGGAATCCAAGCCTAAAAGTTTTGTATTGGCAATACCTACAACTGAAAATGCCTGATTAAGTTCCCAAAAATCAATATCTGAAGTTTCAAGATTTGCTTTTGAAAGTGCTTTCGGAACAGCTTTTGAAGGCGCTGTTGTAAACCACTCAGGCTCATGTGCAGCATCCGCGTATGAAACGATTTTGGCAATTGGAGTCAATCCATTCTTTTTAACCGCTTCCTCAGAGGCCAAAATAAGACATGATGCACCGTCATTCAAAGTGGAGGCATTAGCCGCAGTAATCGTACCTTCTTTATCAAAAGCTGGACGAAGATTGGG
>WTIB01000062.1:2065-17503 GCA_011522905.1 Crocinitomicaceae bacterium
ACGTCGAGTAATCCATCTTTCGTGATTCCGTCAAGCATCTGAATATTTCCAAATTTTGTTCCTGACCGTCCCATCATGTAATGAGGCGTCATAGACATATTTTCCATTCCTCCCGCAACAACGATTTCGTTATCACCTGCAATAATGGATTGAGCTGCAAGAGAAACAGATTTCATTCCAGAAGCACAAACTTTGTTTACAGTTGTACATGGAACATCGTTACTTATTCCTGCACCTAAAGCAGCTTGTCTCGCAGGAGCCTGTCCCACTCCAGCCTGTAATACATTACCCATAAAAACTTCATCAACGAGTGATGCGGATACATTTCCTTTTGATAAGGCTCCTTTTATGGCCACTGAGCCCAATTGACTGGCTGAAACTTTTGATAATCCTCCCATGAATGAACCCATTGGAGTTCTCACTGCGGAAACTATGTATACTACTTTTGACATATTTGTTGTTTTTTTTGGATTACGAATATAGGAAATTGAATCTGAATTGATGCATGCGTGCTTATCCTATTTTGTATGATTATTTCAATGTAGTTTCAAATTTGTGTCTAATTTTAGACCAATGAATTTGAATCTGGATTATTCGGCATGGTGGCTCTTACTTGTAGTCTTTATTTCTTTAGGCTTGACCTATCTTTCCTACTTCAATAAAAAGGGATTTGAAGAGTTATCCAATGGAATCAAATCGGCCATGTTGATTTCTAGGTTTTTATCATTATTTCTGCTTGGCTTTCTGCTATTGGGAGTTCTTTTTAACACCAGTAATGAAAGGCTTGAAAAGCCCATATTCTTCGTGGTTACAGACAATTCAAAATCAATGCTCAATTACAAGGACAGTGCAAGTGTACTAAAGGACCTGAATACGTTAAGAAACAAATTAAAAAAGGATTTTGGCGATCAACTACTTATTAAAGAAATCACCATTGGAACTGATGTTAAAACAGATATTAAAATTGGCTTTAATGAGTCAAATTCAAATCTGGAAAAAGCTTTTGAATACATCAATACAGAGTATTACAATCGAAACATTGGAGGGATTGCATTTATTTCTGACGGGAATTTTAATATGGGAGCAAACCCCATATACAATGCTGAAAGAATTAAGTTCTCACCTATTTTTTCATTTGCAGTTGGTGACTCAATCCAAAAAAGAGATCATTTAATTCGAAATGTCTTTAACAACAACATTGCATTTTACAAGAACAAATTCCCTGTAGAGATAGATGTTGCATCGTACAAATTGAATGATGAAGAAATAACTGTTCGTATTGAACACAACAAGAAAATCATCGCAACGAAGAAAGTCAAATACTCGAATTCTGATCAGGATTTTAAAAAGCTTATATTCAATTTACCTGCTGAAAAAATTGGTTTCCAAACCTACACTGTTCATCTAGAAGAAGTTCAGAATGAGGTGTCCTTACAAAACAACCACAGAAATTTTTATGTTGAAATTCTCGATTCAAGAAACAAAGTTTTAATTCTCTCTGATGCACCACATCCCGATGTAGCTGCTCTTCAATCTGTCTTATCAGAAGATGATAATATTGAAGTGGAATACAAAACATTCGAAGCTTGGGACAAAAAAGTCAATAATATAAATCTTCTCATATGTCACAGTCCTTCAGAGCTATTTAGTACAGAGCTATTTAAGTTGTTTAAAAATAAAAATATCCCCGTTTTGTATGTGTTGGGTTCAAAGACCCATAAAGGCATTTATTCTAAGCTAGGAATTCAATTCTCCAATGAATCCTCAAATCAAATTGACGAATTTCAAGGAGCTATCAATAACGGGTTTTCAATTTTTGAGACCAATGAAGAGCTCATAGAATCATTAAACTATTACCCTCCTTTAAGTGGAAAGTACGGAGAATTTTCCGTACCAAACTCCTCATCCATATTTATGCAACAAAGAATTGGACCCGTCACAAAAAAAACGCCCTTATTTTTCTTTTCAAGTATTCAGGGCATGACCTATGGCGCAATAATGGGTGAAGGACTATGGAGATGGAAATTCAATGAATTTCAGCGCCGTAAAAGCCATGACGTCTTCAATCTTATATTTGCCAAATCTGTTCAGTTTTTAACCCTACGAAAAAGAGGAAGCGGACTGAACGTAATCATTCCAAAAAAACTCAATAAAGATGAAGATTTGGTCATCAATGCAAACTTTTACAATGACGCATTAGAGCCCATTACTAGCCCTGAAATTATTTTTGAAATAACGGATGAAAAGGGCAAAAAATACGAATCTCAATTTGCTGTTAATGGAAATGGTTATCAAGCGAAATTAGGAAAGATGAATCCTGGTAAATATACATGGCTTGCACAAACAAAATTTGGCAATAAAAATTATACCCAAAAAGGGAACTTTTTTATTGAAGACCTGGATAATGAAAAAAGCGAATCTGTTGCAAATCATAGTGTTCTCAAACAGCTTTCAAAGCAGTCTAATGGTAAATTTTACAATTTAAACAAGCTTCAATCTTTTTATGAAGACTTATCAAATAGAAAGGACATTAAGACAGTTTCTTACGAAGAAAAAACAACGCGAAATTTAATTGATATCTGGTGGTATCTATTGATCACTGCCTCTCTTCTCATATTTGAATGGTTTCTGAAAAGGCTTTACGGGCTTAATTAATTACCACTTGGACATACGAACGTTGATGTAATTTCTGAGTTCGATGGAATGGCATTAAATCCACCAATGACATCTTTTATTTTGTGCATATTGTGTCTTTTCAAAATAGACGCAGCAATCATACTTCGATACCCTCCTGCACAATGCAAAATAAATGGTTCACCTGGATAGTCCTTTATGTTTTCTTGTATAAAGTCAAGGGGAAGAAGATTTGCATCATTGATATGCGAGGCTTCATATTCACCAGGCTTTCTAACGTCAACTATGGTTGAAGAAGAAATTTCCATTTCTAACAGCTCATCAACAGTAATTCGTTCAACACAATCGAATTTTTCATTTTGAGCTGACCAACATTCAAAACCGCCATCTAAATATCCAATAACTTGATCATAACCAACTCTGGCCAATCTCCGAACTGTCTCTTCTTCCTTTCCCTCAGGTGTTACAAGTATTAGTTTTTGATTTATATTAGGAATTACAGCACCTACCCAAGGAGCGAACTGTCCTTCTAGTCCAACGAATAAACTTCCAGGAATATGTCCCTTCGAAAATTCCCCGGCCTTTCTCGTATCCAAAATTAGGATATCGTCTTTAGCTGAGAGCTCCTTAAATTTCTCAACATTTAAAGGAGTCAAACCTCTATTTATAACCTCATTAATATTTTCATAACCTGATTTATTGAGGCTTACATTCATTCCAAAATATCCAGGAGGAGGCAACAAACCATGAATTAATTCATCCACAAAATCACTTTTACTTAGCTCTGGGTTCAGTGCATAATTGGTCTTCTTCTGCTCTCCCAAGGTACTAAAGGTTTCTTTTGACATGTTCTTACCACATGCACTACCTGCACCGTGAGCTGGATACACAATCAAATCATCCTCTAGAGGCAATAGCTTTGTTCTTATGGATTCATATAACATCCCTGCCAAATCTTCCTTTGTCATATCGGCAGATTTTTGAGCCAAATCAGGCCTTCCTACGTCACCAATAAATAAGGTATCTCCCGTAAACAAGGCTATTTGTTTTCCTTTTGAATCCTTCAGTAGATAACATGTAGATTCCATGGTATGTCCTGGCGTATGAATTACGGTAATCGTAAGATCCCCAATTTGAAATACCTCACCATCTTTAGCCGAAATAAAATCGAATGAAGGATTTGCTTCTGGACCAAATACAATTTGTGCTTCTGTACTTTTTGCCAAATCAAGATGTCCACTCACAAAATCAGCATGAAAGTGGGTTTCAAAAATATATTTTATTCTCGCTCCATCAGCCTTTGCTCTATCAATATATGGGAAAGTTTCTCTTAATGGGTCAATAACAGCAACCTCACCTTGAGATTCAATATAATAGGCGCCTTGCGCAAGGCATTTGGTGTAAATTTGTTCAATTTTCATAGGATACAAAATTAAAGAATATCATTCTAATGAATGTAGTAATCGACCGTCAATATATGTTTTCCAGGAATAATTCTCAATGAATTTCGCTTGTCGATTTAATGGTTTGTCCAAGATCACAAATGTAGCTCTCTTTCCTTTTTCTAAGGTTCCACTCCTACCCTCATCAAATGATGCAAAAGCATTCCAAAAAGTCATTCCCTTTAGTGTTTCGTCCATGCTTAAGGCTTCATTCTTCAAAAATCCACCACTTGGATAATCTTTATTATTCATTCTATGAACTGCGGCATGTATAGTGTAAAAAGGGTTCGTATATTCAACGGGGAAATCGGTACCAAGTGCGATCATTCCATTCTGATTTTTCAATGATTTAAAGGCATAGGCACCAGACATTCTGTCTTCACCAATTTTAGACTGCACCCATCTTTGATCGGTTGTGGCATGCGTTGGCTGTACAGAGGGGAATACGGCATAATCAGAAAATTTATGAAGATCTTCCAAATCAATAATTTGTGCATGTTCAATTCTAAATCGATGATCAGGGTTTCTTTTGTAAACATTTGAACACATATCCAGAATTATAGAAATGGCAGAATCACCAATGCCATGTGAGTTAAGCTGGTATCCAACATCTAAGCAAAATTCAGCCAGCTCGTTCAACTCATCAGGATTCATAAGACATAACCCTTTGTAATCCTTTTTATCCAAATAATCTTGCTTTAGTAATGCCCCGCTTGAGCCAAGAGCTCCGTCAACATATGCTTTAAAGCTCCTGACAGACAGATTTTTCAATGTAAATATTCCCTTTTCCAATGCAAATTTTCGATTCTCTCTACTCGGATTCAGCATGGCATAAACATTAATACTTAGCTCATTATTTGAAACCATTTCAGTAAGCAGCTGAAGCTCCTCAAATTCAATGCCTGCCTCATGAACTCCTGTTATACCATAACCCAAAAGCTCCTTTTGGATTACTTTAAGCTGTTTTTTGATTTCCGAAGAAGAAAATGCAGGAATATAAGGCTCTAAGATTGAAAGTGCAGCATCTATAAACATTCCATTGGGTTCACCATTGTCAAGTGAGACCTCTCCCCCTTTAATGTCTCTATCAAAGTCACCCATTAGATCAATAAATGCCTTATTTACGAGAGCCGAATGTCCATCAATTCTATACAAACAAACAGGCGTATTTGGAAATTTCTCATTCAAACGTCTATTATTGGGCATTGCAGAATTTTCCCATAACGACTGATCCCACCCAGAACCAATGATGATATTTCTTTTTGTTTTCTTTTGATAATCATATACTCTTTTAATCATCTCTTCTTCCGACCTACACCCTAATAGATTTGCACTAAGTTTCAACTCAGCATACGAAAACAAATGTCCGTGAGCATCAATGAATCCGGGATATATCTCTTTACCCGCGGCGTCAACTGATTTCGTATATCTGTACTTATTCAATATTTGACGATCAGGTCCCAATTCAACGATTTTGCCATCTTTTATTGCCATGGCTTGATAGGTGTGGTTTCCTTCATCAAGACTATGGATTTTTGCATTAAATATGACCAAATCAACAGCCTCTCCCTTCATACAGGATTGAAGAATAATTATCGATAGAATAAAAAGAATATTTCTCATAATAATTAGAATGGATAGCCAATACCAAAATGTAAAGTTGGCCAGAATGGTTTTGGAAGATAATATAATGCCCTATCTCTTGCCGTTTGGGGCGTATCTCCTGGTAAAATAAAACGATCGATTCCTTCCTGTATATAAGTTTCGCGACTTCCAAAATCCTGAAAAGTCCATCTTGCACCACTACTATATGCTGGATTATAAATAGGAAAACCTAAATCCAACCTTACAATAAAATATTCCAAATCAACACGCAAACCTATCCCCGAAGCAATCGCCATTTCTTTAAATACATTCTGAATTTTAAATTGAGCCTCTCGCGAATCCTCGTTTACTGTCCAAATATTTCCAATATCAGTAAAAAATGCTCCTTTGAGAATTGACCCTAATGAAAATCGATATTCAATTGAAGTTCCAATCCGCACATCCCCTATTTGAGTTAAAGTCCTATTGGTATCTAAATGATATTTGTATGCTCCTGGACCTAAAGAACGGGCTCTCCATCCCCTGTTGTCATTTGAACCACCGGCATAAAAGCTGTAATCATAAGGAAGAGAAGTATTTGTATTTCCATAGGGAATACCCGCTCCTGCTTCCGCTTTGAAATGAATTGATGAAGATGAATTGATTTTTTTAGCCAACACATATCGATTATCAAGGCGAACAAATTGAGCATAGGTCAGATCTAAAAATTGATATTGCCCATTTAAAGTATCTTGAGTATTGCGAAGACCATACAATAAATTTCCTGCAGCATCAAAAGAGGCATTATATGAAATTGTTGCACCTAAAAAAGATTTTCTACCTGGCCTGTATTTTCTATTCGCGTTGCTATACTCGAAGGTCGCCTTTGCATCCTGCCATATAAACTGATTGCTATATGCATTATTCAAAAAGACGTCATTTAATAGGTCAAGTTGATTTTGAAAACTCGAACTTTTCTTAATATTTACGAGTTTAATAACGGATGCTCCTGGCAGCCCTAACTGAAAAATCTGAGTTTTTTGAACAAAAAACTTCCACAAATAATTTAGCTGAAAAACTTGTCTATCAAATATGTCTCTTATTTCAAAATTATATCCAGTAGAAATTAACGTTCTTGCTCTATGCCTTTTTGATAATGTGGCGGGTGGAAATGGAGCCAGACCAATGAGTTCTAGTTTAATACTAGGCCCGAATTCAATTGTATTAAATGGGAATTTGGTATTTTCATCATTGTCGTTAAATACAAGCGTTTGTGTTTCAAACCCTCCTCCTAATGATATACTTAGCTTTTCCGCTCCACGAAAGATATTTTTATTCACATAATTCACTGAGGCATTTGCACCTAATAATCCGAGTGAGGTGGTAAAACGATTATCAAAGGCAATTGATTGCTTCTTTGATGGTGTTAAAAAATAATGCACATCCATCAAATAATTTTTGGAAGATGAATGATCCACTTCTTTAAAGATTGGTTTTATTGAGCTAAACAATCCAAGCTGAGATAAGCCTTTTATTGACCTTGCCGCATACTCATCTTTGTATGATTCGTTCTGCTCTAAATAATTATTGAGCTCCAAAATATCAGGCTTTATCCATGGCCTGTCACCATTATAATTCACATAAATAATTCTCGAAGAATCAATATTATTTCTTGTTAGTCCATTTTTACGCTGACTCCTTGATAATTTACGTTCTGCAAACTTTAATGATTCTTTTGTCAGAAAATATTGACGGTAATCCTTGTTTTCGAAATCAATGCATTCGCAATAGTCCGAAAAATTACCCTCAACATGAATAGTATCACTTAAGTGAAAAAATACTTTATTTATTTTTGTATATCTGTATGGTCGAACAACCAAGCTATCACTATTTTCATTAAAAGGTTCGAACTGTTTATTAAATTTCATATTGAGTATCACCCCCATTCTTTTGTATGAAGTATCAGCAATAAATTCTATACTTGAAGAAGAATACTTATAGTAGGAGTGATCTCGCATATCTTTTGCAAAATTTTCTCTGTATTCATCCAAAAGATCAATGTCAAAGGGTACATCAAGTAATGGATGTGAGTCTCCTTTATCCATGATTTCTTTTATGTAAGCCCCATGATTCCTTATCATTAAAAAATCTCCTGAATAAACAACTGAATCTATTGTAAATACCTTACCCAAGTTAAGCTCGTAAAGTATATCCACTTTCCTTTTTACACTATCAAAAATGGCTCTACTGGTTAATTCTGGATTGTAGTACCCTCGCCTTCTTAAGTAATTATAAATCTGTTCGTTTGTTTTATTAAAAGCAATTGAATCGAAGACCTTGGGATCTTCACCAAATTTATACTTTATTCGCTCTCTAAAAAGGAGATCATCATTTATTGAGTCCTTTATGATCTTTTCCGTGTAATACTCCTTTCCTTTTCTCTTGGCCTTCTCAATTCGACGACTGTTAATTTTTGCATATCGCAACCTTTTACGAATTAAATTTTGCTTGAATTTCTCATTTGCCTTCAGTCGTTTTTCACTGAGCTTCGTAGAATCTATAAGATTGTAAGCACGAAGCTTCAGCCTCATTCCAAGAATTCTTTGATTGGGTTTTAATTTCAAAATATCCGTAAGGTCATCTTTAAAAGAAATTTTCTGGTCTACTGTTATTTTGTTAGAATTCATCAGAAAATATCCCTCAGGGACATTTTTGGTGATGTTGCATGATGCCAACCCCATCGAGATGCACATCATATAAAACCAAAGTTTATTTATCTTCACCATTAGAACAACACAAAAATAATATTCTAGGTGCAAAAAATCTCTATACAAAAGTTAAAGTGGTTAAAAAGTCTTCAATCGAAAAAGAACCGGGATAAAGAACAATGCTTCGTCGTAGAAGGAGAAAAAATCGTTTTAGAATGCATCAATCAAATACCTGAAAAAATTGAGATTATTGCCTGTCTTTCAGAGCAAATAGGATTAATTCCTCAAGGGCTTAAATTTAAATGTCTACTTATCACAAATAAAGACTTAGACAGAATCAGTAATCAAAAGTCGCCGAATAAACTATTCGCTGTGATTAAGAAGTCAACACCCAATCCTTTTAATCCAAATTTAAATTTTCTGATTTTAGACAATATTCAAGATCCGGGTAATATGGGTACCATTATTAGAACCGCGGATTGGTTCGGAATTCATCAAATTATTTGCTCCGAAAATTGTGTCGATGTATACAATTCAAAAGTGCTTCAATCATCCATGGGAAGTTTTCTAAGAGTTACTGTCAGATATAAAGAACTCATATCTTTTCTTGAGGAATCTAACTTCAACATTACCGGAGCATTTCTTCATGGCGCCGCATTAGAAAAAGAAAAAATAAAAAATTCAAATGCAATCATGTTAGGAAATGAGGGGCACGGTATTTCGCCAGAACTGGAAAAATACTGCAATCAACCCGTCAAGATACAGGGGCTAGGTGGGGCTGAATCATTGAACGTATCAAGTGCTGCATCTATTCTTATGTATGAATGGACAAAATAAATTAAAATCATAGCATTTCTTTAAAAGAAAGACTGTATTTTTGCAACTTGCCAAATTGATTGTTGAATGATTGATGTTGATTTATACAAAGCCAAGAAACTTTACCCTTTTCAAGAGAAAACCGTTAGTACAATTTTAGATGAACTTGCCGAAAATGGCGTTGACTTTAATTTATTGTACCAATTACCTACTGGAGGTGGTAAAACGGTAATATTTTCTGAAATTGCCAAGCGATATATTGAAAGAAATCAGAAGAAGGTGCTGATATTAACCCACCGAATTGAACTCTCGGTTCAAACCTCAAAACAGCTTTCGGCTATCGGTGTAAGCAATAAAATCATCAATTCTGAAGTTAAGGCACTACCGAATCAGCATGAATACCAATGCTTCATCGCTATGGTAGAGACGCTACACAATAGGTTAAATGACGATGATAATTTTATTAAGGATATTGGTCTAGTCATTGTAGATGAGGCACATTACAATAGTTTTAGAAAAATATTTCAATATTATCAAAACTGTAACATTCTCGGAGTAACGGCAACACCACTAAGCAGCAATAAGGCGCTTCCTTTAAAAGACAATTATAACAAATTACTCGTTGGGGAATCCATATCGGGGCTCATCGAAAAAGGATATCTTTCTAACGCAGACACCTTTAGTTATGACGTTAACTTGCATGGGTTAAAAATTGGAACCAATGGAGATTTTACCATTTCCAGCTCTGATACACTATACAGTAACTATTTCATGCAAGAAAAATTGATCTTCGCATACGAGGAAGTATCTCTAGGTAAAAAAACTTTAATTTTCAATGCTGGAATTGAAACCTCTATTAGAGTATACGAGTCTTTCAAAAAGCTGAAATATCCAATCCGTCATCTAGATTCAACATTTAGCGATAAAGACCGTAAAGAGATTCTTAAATGGTTTAAAGATACCCCTGATGCCATATTGACATCAGTTGGTATTTTGACAACAGGTTTTGATGAGCCGTCAGTTAAAACAATTATTATCAATAGAGCAACACGTTCACTCACCTTATATCATCAGATGATTGGAAGAGGCTCTAGAAAGCTTCCAAATAAAGACCAGTTCCAAGTAATTGATTTGGGTAACAATGTTAGGCGCTTTGGACTTTGGCAAGATTACATCAATTGGCAAGACGCATTTAAGTTTCCGGATCGATTCTTGGAATCAAGAATATCTGAACTGGAGGATATGGAGTTTGAGGTTGAATATGAGTTTCCAAAGGGATATGAAAAATTCATAGATACTGCAACACTAGAAGCATTTAACATAAAAGAACGCTATCATCTACATATTGACAATGGTGACAAGGGTAAAAAAGCTGTTGAAGAATCATTAGAAAATCACTTTAGTGTAATTCTCTCTTCTGCGAAAGACATGGATCATGGATTTGAAATTCTCGGGTTTCTCCAAGACCATATCGAGCATCGCCTCAAACATTATACAAAGTGCATTTCGAAAAGTACCGACAATTATTTTAAATATTTGTTAGAAACCTATAACAGGCAATTGTCTCAAAAAATCAGAACGCATATTCATGCTTCTTAAATCATTTGAGAAAAATAGCTTAATTTTATTTTATGAATAAGCTTTTCTTTTTTCTCGTATGTATTGCTTTTCCCCTACTTTCTTTTTCTCAAAAAGAAAATCTTAAAGCCTACATAGATGTAAAGGACTTTTATCATCCCGAAACAGGAAGTTATGCCGAGATAGAATTACAATTCGCCATACAATCTACTTCTCTGAAAACAATCGGAGATACTGCACTGCAAGCGTCATTGGCTATTTATTTTGACTTCTTTTCTAAGAATAATCTCATCAAGTCAGATGCCTATGTCTTAAACTCTCCTCTGTATCAAATCAAGGATAGCTTAATTGAAGATTTTTATGAAATAAAAAGATATCAATTAGACCCAGGGAAATACGAGCTAAAAATAAGAATCAAAGACATTAACTCTGAAGAGGATAAAGTGATAAGTGGTGTAAAAAACTTCGAAATCAAAGAAGTCAAGGATCAAATTGCGGTTTCAGACATCTTACCTGCAGAATATGTAGTAAAATCTGATGATGAAAGTGTATTTCAAAGGTCTGGACTACACATCATTCCGATGTTTTCTAATTTTTTCTCATCACGGACCAATACCCTTCCAGTTTACTGTGAGTTGTACAATACCCAAGTAAAAAATGACTCTATTCTCGGTATCATGTACAGAATTATGAATTCCAAGAATTATGTCGAATTAGAGGAGTATACTTCAATAAGCAGATTTAAAACGACACCATTCTTACCCAAATTTAAAGCACTAAACATTGAGCTTTTGCCATCAGGCAGCTATTTGCTTGAAATTTGTGTTGTAAACAAGAGTTTTGATATCATTGCGAGAAGCTCCTACCCTTTCGAAAGAGACAATGATATTTCAACAGTTCTTAATTCTGAAAGCATCATTTTAAATCCTTCCTTTCAGGAATCCATTCCAACTGATAGTGTTTTATATTATCTCGAAAGTCTTATACCTATTTCAAAACCAGCAGAAGTCAAAAATATCGTGTCCTCAATTAAAACAAAAAATATTGAGAAATGCAGAAAACATCTTCAGGCATTTTGGATTAAGTCCTCTCCCGTCGAAAGCTATGAATCATGGATAAAATATAAAGCACAAGTAGATTTTGTGGAGAAAGTATATGGAAATAATTTCCAAGAAGGATTCGAAACAGATCGTGGTCGTGTGTATTTGCAATATGGAGCCCCAAACAACATTGTAGCTAGAGAAACCTCTCCAAGCGAATATCCATATGAAATATGGACATACAACAAAATTGGTGTTTTTAGCAATAAAAGATTTGTATTCTATAATCCAGATCTTGTGAATCGTGCATACAGACTATTACATTCAGATATGGTTGGGGAGCTTAAAAACAATGGTTGGCCTCAAATTCTCTCGAAGAGGAATACGGTGAATGGAAACGTCGATAACCCCAATCAAAACAATATCGACCACTGGGGAGGTAATTCAAACGATTATTTCAGACAATATTAGGAAAGGTGAGTTTAGCGGTTGTCATTTTAAATTATAACGGGAGGCACCATCTCGAATCTTACCTTGAAAATATTATTTCAAATTCCTTGGGCTACGATATTATTATAGCCGATAATTTCAGTACTGATGATTCTGTTTCCTTCATTAAGAATGATCAACGGCTTCAGCTGATTGAGCTCACTGAAAACTTTGGATTTGCCGGAGGATACAATGAGGCATTGAAGAAAATCCAAGGTAATTATGATTATTATCTTCTATTGAATAGTGATATTGAGGTTAGTGAAAATTGGATTGCTCCTCTTCTAGAATCCATGGAGGATAAAAAAATTGCAGCCTGTCAGCCTAAAATCAAAAGCCTTGAACAAAAGGATTTATTTGAACATGCAGGAGCCTCTGGAGGATTCATCGATCAAAATTATTTCCCTTTTTGTCGAGGTAGAATATTCTCAGAATTGGAAAAAGATGAAGGACAATATGACAGCGCTCAATTCATAACATGGACTTCAGGTGCAGCAATGCTTATTAGGGCCGAATTATTTCACAAGGCTGATGGTTTCGACGCAGATTTCTTTGCACATATGGAAGAGATTGACTTATGTATAAGACTGGGGCATCAAGGTTATCAATTCAAGGTTATTCCAGAAAGTGTGGTTTATCATCTTGGTGGAGGGACACTACCTTATAACTCTCCAAAGAAAATATATCTCAACTTTAGAAATAGCCTATTTATGATTGCTAAAAACCATAAAGGTTTATTGATTCCAATGCTTTTCAAGCGTATGTGCATTGATGGTATTGCCGCATATAAATTTCTTTTTGAAGGCAAGCTTGTTTTTTTCTGGAAAGTGTTTTTGGCTCATCTCGCACTCTATAAAAACTTCAGAACACTTCTAAAGAAAAGAGCCAAATTAAATGCTGACCGTGCTCCGATACTCAAATATCATGGCAATATCCTCGGTTCTTTTTTTATTGAAAGAAGAAAGGCATTTTCTGAACTAAATAAACGATTGATCAAACGATGAAAACATTTATAGGAATTTTCATTATTCTTTTCTTTTTTCAGCAAGGAAAAACACAAAATATAAGGAGCCTTCAAACCGCCAGTGACAAAGCCCAAAAAGTAATGAATAGTACGGGTGGTGACCTTGTAAAAAGTCCTTTAAACTATGTCAATCCATTTGTAGGAACTGGAGGGCATGGCCATACGTTCCCAGGTGCAACTGCGCCTTTTGGAATGATTCAATTGAGTCCAGACACCAGACATGAGGGATGGGATGGATGTTCGGGCTATCATTATTCCGACTCAATCATTTATGGATTCAGTCATACACACTTAAGCGGAACAGGTGTACCTGATTATTGCGATTTTCTCATTGTGCCTCAGAGTGGAAAGAAAGCAAAAGTAGTTCCAGGCTATGAAAATCCAAAGGGTTTTGGCTCGGCCTTTTCGCACAGCTCTGAAAAAGCCTCTCCTGGATACTACGAGGTATTTTTGGAAGATGACGGCATTTTGGCTCAAATGACCGTATCGGAGCGAGCGGGTATACATCAATATACATTTACCAGAGAAAAAGACAATAAGTTTATTCTTTTCGATTTTGACCATCGAGACGACCTCATTTTTGCAGAGTATATTCTACATGACGATAAACGCATTTCGGGACAAAGAATCTCTAAAAGCTGGGCAGAAGAACAGCACTTTTATTTTGATCTTGAATTTTCTGTAAAACCTTCAGAAGTAATTCGAGTCAAAAACAAATACGGGCACAAGCTGCTCATCCAATTTCCAAAAGAGACAAAAAGTCTCAGTATTGCCATCGGTATTTCTCAGGTTGATGAAGCAGGAGCACTAAAAAACAGAAAAGCTGAATTAGATGGTTTTAACTTCTCAAAAACAAAGGCACAAACCTCGGCAAAGTGGAATAACGAACTGTCTCGAATTCAAATAAGTGAGGAAGACCCTAACAAAGCATCGATATTTTATACGGCCTTATATCATTGTTTTATCGCTCCAAACCTGGCAAGTGATGTAGACGGAAGATACCGAGGACAAGATCAAAAGATTCATCAACTGGAAGAAGGCGAGCGACATTACACCGTATTCTCGTTATGGGATACTTACAGAACACTTCATCCACTATTCACTTTAATACAACCTGAGAGAACAGAAGAATTCATTCGTACCATGTTGCGCATGTACGATCAAAGAAATGACCTTCCTGTATGGGAGCTTGCTTCCTGCGAAACCGAATGTATGATCGGCTATCATAGTGTTTCTGCAATTGCCGATGCCTACATGAAGGGATATAATGATTTTGATACAACAAAGGCACTTGATGCCATGGTACATACCAGTAAGCTGGATGAATGGGCCAAAAAAGAATACGCGCTGCAAGGATTTATCAGCTCGGACCAGGAAGCAGAATCCGTATCGAAAACACTTGAATATGCCTATGATGATTTTTGTATTGCCCAAATGGCTCAAAAAATGGGACGTAATGACCTGTACCAAGAATATACAAAACGTAGCCTTAATTTTGTCAATCTATACGACCCCTCTACGAAATTCATGAGAGCTCGGCGCGGAGCACAATGGTTTGGTCCTTTCAACCCAGTGGAGGTAAATTTTAATTATACCGAGGCCAACAGCTGGCAATACTCTCTGTATGCACCGCACAACATCCCTGTACTTGCCAATCTTATGGGTGGACGAGATTCATTAGAGAACTGGTTAGACCGTTTATTCACAGCAGATTCTGATTTGATTGGACGACATCAGGTTGATATTACCGGACTCATTGGTCAATACGCTCACGGGAATGAACCTTCGCATCATATGGCTTATTTGTACAATTACACGAATGCATCTGAAAAGACACAATATTACGTGGACAAAATATTGAATGAATTGTACACCATAGAACCGGATGGTTTGTCTGGTAATGAGGACTGTGGACAAATGAGCGCCTGGTATGTCATGAGCTCCTTAGGTCTCTACCCTACCGCACCAGGTAATACTAATTACCAAATAGGTCGACCACTATTCAAAAAAGCTAAGGTTCAATTACCGAATAACAAAAACCTGTTCATTGAAGCTCCCGATAATTCAACAGCTGCCAAATATATAAATGAGCTTTCATTCAATACTTCAAAAGTAAATGACAC
>WTIB01000102.1:0-1275 GCA_011522905.1 Crocinitomicaceae bacterium
TCAACGACTTGGTCGGAAAATGGAGTAAGCCACTTTTTATCTAATCGAGATTGAAAACAAACGGTGTAATCCTCTTCCTTGAGGTTGAGCTTTTTGGCAATTAAACGGGTAGTCGCGAAAGAAGTCGCTTTGTAGCAAAATTTATTGGATTCATTGATTTCTGTCTCACATGGTTGATCCGAGCAAAGGTCGGAACCTTCATACACTTTGTCTACATGTCTGTTTGGTAAGCCATGATATGAGAAAAGAATATGGTCGTATGACTTGAGGTCAAAAGCTTTGCTTCTTTCGACAATAGAATTGATATAGCCTTCAGAATCCCAAAATTGACTGACAATTTTAATTTCTGGAATGACCCACCATTTTCTTATAATATTCATGGCCTTTTCGATAGCAGAACCACTTGAGGCACTAGCATATTGAGGGAATAATGGAATAAGAACGAGTTTGTCATAATTTTCTTTTCTTATTTTTTCCAAGACCATATCCAAAGATGGATTTTGGTACCTCATGGCAAATTCGATTTTCACACCTTCAGGCATTTTTTCCTGTAAAAGTTGTGTTGTGTTTTGGGTGTGAACAAGTAATGGGGATTCCCCTTTACTCATATCCCATAACTCTCTGTAAATTTTTGCCGATTTAGGAGCTCGAAAAGGAACAATAATCCCATTCACCAATATCAACCTTGCCAAATATGGAATATCGATCACTCTTGGGTCATTTAAAAATTCAGAAAGATACCTTCGAACATCTCCTGTTTTTGGGCTATCTGGAGTACCCAATTGTATCAGTAAAACACATGTTTTTGCCACCTTAAAAGTCTTTTGGTTCTTATTGCTAAACTTAACAATGAGAATTGAATTTCGTTCAAAAGTAATGAGATTATTAATTGTAGGTAGATAATAAATAACTTTGCTCCATGAATTGGCAAGCTAAAATCATCAAAAATCATTCGGAAAATGCCTTTGAGGACTTGGCTTTTGAAGTTTTTCGTTATCAGCTTGAGCATTGTGAGGTATATGCTGATTATGTTTCTGCAATTTCAAGGAAAAATCCATCATCTCTTTCAGAAATTCCCTTTCTGCCGATTTCATTTTTTAAGAACAAATGCGTTTGTTCAAATGAAAAGAAAGAGATTCAGACCGTTTTTAAAAGCAGCGGAACCCAGGGAATTCGAAGTTCTCATTATGTTGCAGATCTTGGCTTGTACGTTGCTTCATTTGAGTGGACTTACAGAAAATTTATTGGCAATCCTGAAAATCAGATTATTCTCGC
>WTIB01000102.1:1375-4706 GCA_011522905.1 Crocinitomicaceae bacterium
AAGCGAAAAGAGCTATCTAAAGAGGATTTACATTTAAAACTTTCAACAGAACTCAGGCCTGAAAAGCTTTATTCTGAATATGGAATGACTGAGTTGATGTCTCAAGCTTACAGCAATGAAAAATTACAATTCGAGTGTCCACCCTGGATGAAAGTTTTAATTAGAGATATATATGACCCATTTTCTTATTTGGGAGAAAATAAGCGTGGAGGGATTAATGTTATCGATCTTGCAAATGTGTATAGCTGTAGTTTTATAGCGACCGATGATACTGGAATTTCACAAAGAGGAAAGTTTGAGTTAAAAGGCAGAATAGAAAAGTCAGACCTGCGCGGATGTAACTTATTAGTTGAATAGATTTTGTATTTTTGAAACCAAAGTAAATATGACAGTTCAAACGATTTTAATTCTTTTTTCCATTGGTATTTCAGCCGGAATGCTCAGTGGTTTTGTTGGTGTAGGTGGCGGGATAATAATTGTTCCTGGTTTGGTGTTTTTAGCTGGTCTTTCTCAGCATGAAGCACAAGGAACAAGTCTTTTTATACTTTCTATGCCTGTTGTACTTTTGGGGGTCATTAACTATTGGAAATCTGGCGATGTCAATTGGAAATATGGATTAATCATAGCACTCACCTTTTTTATTGGAGCTTATTTTGGCTCCAAACTATCATTGAAACTTCAACCTGGATTGGTTAAATTTTTGTTCGGTGTTTTAATGGCTATTGTTTCCGTTAAACTAATTCTATCTGGTTACACCTCAATCTCATCAGATGGCGATTGATTTTAAGAAAATTGAGCAGTCTACTGAATTGCTTTATGAGAAGGCAATATCATACAGAGAGCATTTGCATCAAAATCCAGAATTATCTTACGAGGAATATAATACACAAAAATTTGTTTCAGATACTCTAACAGCAATTGGAATTGAGAATACTGATATTGGTGAAACTGGTGTTATTGCTTTGATATCCGCAGATCATCATGACAAAAATGATACTTGCATAGCTCTGAGAGCTGATCTCGATGCACTTCCCATACAAGAGCAAAATAAGGTTCCGTATAAAAGTAAAGTAGATGGCCTGATGCACGCCTGTGGACATGATGTCCACACTTCCATATTACTTGGTGCCGCTGAAATTATTCATGAAAATCGAAACGAGCTTAAGAGACCTGTTAAATTGATTTTTCAACCAGGTGAAGAAAAAAATCCAGGGGGTGCGACCTACGTAATTAGAGATGGTGGACTTGAAAATCCCAAGGTAGAAAAAATGATTGCTTTGCATGTTTTCCCCGATTTGGATTATGGTCATTTTGGATTTAAAGAAGGCTTATACATGGCTTCATGTGATGAATTACATATTGAGGTAAAAGGGTTAGGGGGGCATGGAGCGCTTCCAGATCGAACAGTGAATCCATTGTTCATGGGATCTGAATTTATACTTAAAGCAAAAGAATATATCGATAAAAATACACCAGAAGATGTGCCAAGTGTAATTAATTTCGGACATTTTGAAGCCTTAGGAGCGACGAATGTTGTACCTGAGAGCGCTATTATTAAAGGTACTTTCAGGACAATGGATGAAGATTGGAGAGCAAAAGCTAAAACAGAATTATTAGCGATTGCTTCAGAAATATCTGAGAAGTACAATGGGAATATTAAATTGAATTTGTCTCATGGATATCCATTTTTAAAAAATGATGAAGAATTAACGAATTCCATAAAGGAGATGACAAAGAGATATTTTGGAACCGACCATGTACATGAATTGCCACTTAGAATGACATCAGAGGATTTTGCATATTACAGTCAGCTGGTTCCTGTTTGTTTTTTAAGATTAGGTGTAAGGAACAAAGAAAAAGGAATAGTTCATGGATTACATCACCCTAAATTTGATATAGAGCCTCTTTCCATTAAAAAAGGGATTCAAATAATGACTTCAATCGCGTTTTCAGATGAGGTTTAAATTGTTTGGAATACTGTTTTTATGCTTTTTAGGAGTTTTTTCATGTACTAAGTCTAAAAGGGTAGAGCGCAAAATTCAAGGTGAATGGGTTTTAAAGGAAATGAGAATCATCGATGGGCAGGGATTTACACATTATTTAGATGCTGTTTCAGGGAGCTTAACCCTAGACTTTGATAACCAAATTTCTGAAGGATTGGTATCATTTCAAATTGAATCAATCAATAATAATCAGCTATTTACCAATAATTTTTCTGGTGATTCTCTTGAATATAATGCCGACTTAAATGTTTTATACATGGGTGAAAATCAAGAGCGTAGGGTGTTTAGTTTGATTTTACACAATTCAAGGGATTTGGTCATTGAGTATTATGATTTATTAAACTATCAGCTCCGAAAGTTCATATTCACTAGAAGTTGATTCAATTTTTTAACCATTTTAGCTTATATTTGTTTTTCATGAAATATGTCGGGATGATTCGGATAATTTTTATTCTCGTTTTTTTAGTTTTGGGCAATCAGGCCTTTTCGCAATTTGAGCAGAACAATAAATGGTCTATAGAATTGAATGGTGGAGGAACGAATGCAGTAAAACCTTACGCACCAATGTATTTTTCAAATACGGTTGGGTTGTTTCACACCTCAGGTGGAATTCGATACATGTTTAACAATAAATATGGTCTTAAACTGGATGGAGGATATGACCGTATCAAAAACGATGAATTTGGTTCCAATGGATTTAGCGAAGAATTCAGAACCAACTACTACAGAAGTTCCCTTCAGCTGATTCTTGATCTAGGAAGAGCTTTTAAGTTTGAAAATTTCTCGAACCACATCAGTTTGTTATTCCATACGGGTGCAGGTTTTTCTCAGATTAGAAGTGTTGATCTTGATAAATCCGACAATATGTTTAATTATGTTGTTGGTTTTACTCCTCAAATAAAATTGGGAAATAGAGTTGCACTTGTTGCTGACATTTCTTTTATCTGGCATATCTATCAGCAATATACGTTTGATATGACTCAATCTCATCAGCAAAGAGGCTTTGATGGGTTTTTGGCTAATGGTAGTTTAGGTTTCAACTTTTATCTAGGGAAAAATGAGACTCATATGGATTGGGCTTACACGCCTTGTTTCCCAGATATGTCTTATTTGGATGTAGAAATTAAAAAGCTGGACAGCACCAATCAAAATTTAATGAACAAGCTTCGAGATGATGATGGTGATGGTATCATTAACGTCATGGATGATGAGCCGAATACTCCAGAGGGTAACACGGTAGATTGTAGAGGAAAGAGTATTGATTTAGCTGAGAATCCAGATCCAACACCTGATCCAGATCCAACACCTGATCCAGATCCAACGCCTGA
>WTIB01000181.1:0-2322 GCA_011522905.1 Crocinitomicaceae bacterium
GTGAAATCTTTTGGGTAAAAGAAAATTACTAAGTACTTCTTTCCAATAAATTCTTTTGATTTAATTGATTGGTTGAACTGATTTATACCTTCAAATTCTGGACAAATGTCGCCTATGTTCATTGTTGTAAACCTTTTTTATATCGTTCAAGAGCCCTTTCTCGAGCGTGTTTATGTTCAATAATGGGTTTAGGGTACTCATCGGTTTCAAATTCCGGAACCCATCTCCTAACATAATCAAAATTCTTATCAAATTTTTGTTGTTGGGTATATGGATTGAATATGCGAAAATATGGAGCAGCATCACAACCACTGCCTGAAGCCCATTGCCACCCTCCAACATTACTTGCCATTTCGTAATCCAAAAGTTTAGACGCAAAATAAGCCTCTCCCCATCGCCAATCAATAAGTAAATGTTTTGTGAGAAAACTAGCAGTAATCATCCGCACCCTGTTGTGCATAAAGCCGGTATTGTTCAGTTCGCGCATCCCTGCGTCAACGATTGGATAACCAGTCATTCCATCACACCATTTCTTAAAATGACTTTCATCTTTTTCCCATTCAATTTGGTCGTATTGTTTTTTAATTGCTTTTTTCGATGATTCTGGAAAGTGATATAAAATCATTTGATAAAAATCTCTCCAAATAAGCTCGTTTAAGAATGTATCACTTTTATCTTTCGACTTATTTGCCAATTCTCGAATACTTATTGTACCGAACCTAAGATGTATTCCTAATCGAGTAGTTCCCTGTTTTGAGGGGAAATTTCGATTATTTTGATAAGATTTTATTTGAGACTCAGATGGTTCCTTTGATGGATAATTATGTGATTCATCTATAAATCCCATAGATTCAATTTCGAGTAATTCTTGTTTGTGATGTGGAGAAAATAAATCTTGTGTCAATTGATGATTGTCGAATCCTAATTGTTCCTGAGTATTATATAATTCCTTCCATTTTTTTGAATACGGAGTGAAAACCAAATATGGAGTCCCATCATTTTTTACAACTTCATTTTTTTCAAAAATCACGTGGTCTTTTGAACCTATGAATTGAATATGATTCCTTGATAGCTCATTGTATATTGCTTTATCTCTTTTGATGGCGTATGGTTCGTAATCTCTATTGGTATAGACCTCTGAACAATTCAGTTCCAGAGCTTTCTTAGGGATGATCTCCTCAGGATTACCATAAAATACAATTAGGTCTGACCCATATTGTTGGTATTCTTTTTTGAGTCTAATTATTTCATTGTAGATGAATGAAACTCTTTTGTCTTTCGTCTCGAGTTTACTCAGTATATTTTGATCGAAGATGAATAGAGGTATTACTTTATGGCCTGACTTCAAGGCTTTATTCAAGCCAGCATTATCGTGAATTCTTAGGTCCCTTCTATGCCAGAATATTACGTTGGTAGCGTTCATTTTGTAGGTTTAATTCTACACTTAAAGACCTTCGTATTCAAAGATGTTATTTTCAGTTTCCCACAATTTAAGCTTGAGCTTAAATTTTTCGTCCAACCTAGACCTTAGGAGGTTCCAGCTTACCAGGATGATGTTTTCAGCAGTTGGAATGAGGTTTTCAAATTCTGAGCAATCTAAATTTAGATTTTTATGATCAAAGCGTTCTACAATTTCTTCTTTGATGATGTCTTTCAAAATCTTCAGGTCGATTACATATCCAGTCTCAGGATCAATATCCCCTTCAATCCATACCTCCATTACATAATTATGACCATGAAAATTGGGATTATTACATTTTCCAAAAATAGCATCGTTCTTTTCATCAGACCAATCTTTTCGATACAATCTATGTGCGGCGTTAAAATTTACTCTTCTACATACCTTCATGACAAGTGGGCTTCGATTTGACTATAATATTCGCTGATCATAATTTTGAACCAAACGGTATATTTTTCGGGTGAATTTTGAATATCCTTTTTGAGCTCCATGAGACCAATCCATTTAAAAGCAACAGCTTCATCTGTATTGAGATGTGGTGTGTCGTTAGAATGACCAATGAAGACATGATCTAATTCATGTTCAATAAGTCCATTTGAAAATGATGCTTTATATTCAAATTTAAAGGCAAACTCCAATATCGCTTCAATATTCATTTCTTCTTTAAGCCTTCTCATTGCAGCTTCCTTGCTATTTTCATTTGGATAAGGGTGACTACAACAGGTGTTGGTCCATAAACCGGGAGAATGATATTTGTGCAAAGCCCGTCTTTGAAGTAATATTTCTTGATTTGAGTTAAATATCAGCACGGATATCGCCCTGTGAAGCACTCCTTTTTGGTGTGCTTCGAGTTTCTCCATTGT
>WTIB01000181.1:2422-4690 GCA_011522905.1 Crocinitomicaceae bacterium
TTAGATTGTGCCTAACATAAGATGTAACTAGAATCCTTGCTTTCTTCCTATTTGGAATACGTACACGTTCCTCTAAAATTACCTCAGCATTGGTTCTTTTGATTTTTTTGAAGAGCTTAAAGTAATACTTGTAAGCCATGTAAACCCCGAATCTCGCCTTCTTTGGAAGCATTAGAATACCCTCATATCCCATCGCAAAATCCAATTCAATGTCCTGTTCAATTTCTTTTTTGACTTTATTATTAAAGTCATTTAAATTCACTCCTGGAAAATAAGTTCGACCTAATTCATTATAATCTGCATTTAAATCACGTAGAAAGTTGATTTTTTGAAATGCAGAACCAAGTTTCATCGCATATTTCTTCAATCTTTGATACTCATCATGGTCTCCTTCTAAGAATATTATTAAACACATTAAACCAACGACTTCTGCTGAACCTAAAATGTATTCATCATACGAGTCTTTCGTATAAGCTTTTTTATCTAAATCCATTTCCATCGATCTAAGGAAAGTATCAATAAGGTCATGTGGGATTTGATATTTATTTACCACCTCCTGGAATGAATTTAAAATCGGGTTTAATGAAATTCCTTGCTCAATTGCCATGTAGGTTTCTTTTGTGAACTGGCTTAGCAGATTTTCCTTATCATAACCATCAAAAGAATCTACAATTTCATCAGCAAAACGAACGAAGCCATAAATGGAATAAATGGGTTCTCTTAAATCTTTATGGAGAAACCTTATTCCTAATGAAAATGACGTACTATATCTTCGAGTAGTCATTCTACTCATATCCTTACTAAGTTGATCAAAAATATTTTTCATAGTTCTAGTTATGGTTGTTCATTATATACTTTGAAACTACCTCTCCTGAAATAATTGATGGTGGTACTCCAGGACCAGGAATGGTTAATTGACCTGTGTAGTAGAAGTTTTTTAATTTTTTGTTTCTCATTGAGGGTTTAAAGATGGCAGTTTGTTTAAGAGTATTTGCAAGGCCATATGCATTCCCCTTGAAGGCATTGTAATCCTTTTTAAAATCATCAATACAGAATGATTTTTTGTAAATTATATTTTCCGATATCTTATTTCCTGTCCTTTTTTCAAGCCGCTCCAACAGGATGTTAAAGTACTTTTCTCTATTTTGTTCAGTGTCTTCCAAGTCGGGAGCAATGGGGATTAAGAAGAATAAATTCTCACAATTTGCTGGGGCAACACTGTTGTCAGTTACTGATGGCGCGCACAAATAAAATAATGGAGAGGAAGGCCATTGAGGATTTTTATAGATTTCTTTTCCATGATTTTCTAGGGATTCATCAAAAAACAAATTATGGTGTTCAATATTCTTCAATTTTTTGTTGACTCCTACATAAAATAAGAGGCTGGATGGCGCCATTACTCGCTTATCCCAATATTTATCGCTATAATTCGCGGATCCATTCAACAATTTTTTGTCCGTGTGCTGATAATCTGCTCCTGATATTACGATGTCTGTTTCAAAGCTACCTTCATTGGTTATCACCTTGAAGACTTTTTTCTCATTTTTTTCAAAAGAGATAACTTCTTGGTTTAGTATGAATTTTACGCCGTTTTCCAAGGCAATCTTCTCAAACGCTTCAATAAATTTGTGCATTCCCCCTTCTGGGTACCATGTTCCAAGTTTAATATCAGCATAATTCATCAAAGAATAAAGCGCTGGCGTATCATTCGGCATTGCTCCTAAAAAAAGAACTGGGAACTCTAATAGTGCGATTATTTTTTCATTCTTAAAATAACTTCTAATAAATTTTCCAAAAGACGAAAAAAGATTCATACTCACCAAACCTCTAAATACTTTAGAGTTTGCAAATTCAAATAAGCTCAGGCTGGGTTTGAAAACCAATTCTTCCATTCCAACTTTATATTTAATTTCGGCATCTTTTAAGAATTGCACTAGTTTGTCAGAGCTTCCTTTTTCGTTCCTTTCGAACCAGTTTTTTAGTTCTTCTAGATTGCTCGGAACATCCGTGTACGTATCATCATTCCAAAATACTCTGTATGACGGGTCGAGTCGTTTCAAGTTGTAAAAGTCAGAGGATTTATGTCCGAACTGCTTGTAAAAGTTTTCGAAAACTTCCGGCATCCAGTACCAACTTGGACCCATGTCGAATGTAAAACCATCGGCTTGAAATTTTCTCGCTCTACCACCAATTGAATCATTTTTTTCAATAATAGTAACGTCATATCCTTCACGCCCCAAAAAACAGGCTGCTGATAGACTGGAAATT
>WTIB01000090.1 GCA_011522905.1 Crocinitomicaceae bacterium
CATACTTATGAAATTGATGAATCGACATATCGCTCTGTTACCACAATTATATCGAGTTTTTTTTCTGTTTTTGATGCAGATGATGCTATTGAAAAAATGAAAAATGGCAGGAATTGGAATCCAGGGAATAAATATTGGGGGATGCAGGATTTTGAGATTAAACAGCTTTGGGAAGAAAATGGAATAAGAGCATCTGAACAAGGCACTTTTCTTCACGAACAAATTGAAAAATTTTATTTGGATGAAAAATACGAAGAGCCAACGGAGTTTTCTCATTTTCTTGACTTTGCCAAAGACCATAATTTTTTAAACCCCTATAGAACTGAATGGAGAATTTTTGATGAAAATTTTAAAATTGCGGGCACCATTGATTTTATTGCGGAAAACAATGGCAATCTTGAAATTTACGATTGGAAGAGGAGCCTTAAAGTAATTAACAAACAGACTGGTTTGCCAATTACAGAAAATCCACGGGATAGGGGGTTTAAAGGACTAAATGACATGGGTGATACCAGTTATAATCATTATGTTCTTCAATTGAGTATGTATAGGTGCCTATTGGAAAGGAATTACGGGATATCAATTTCAAATATGTTTATCGTCGTTTTGCATCCTGAATACGAACAATATTACAAAGTTCATGTTCCATACAAGAAAGAAAAAGTTGAGTACATTCTGGGTACACTTTAAAAGGAATTCAAAAATTAATTAATAGCTTGCATTTATGTTTACAGGTATTATAGAAGAGTTGGGAAGACTTGTTCATATTGAACAAGACAGAGGAAATACGCACTTTACAATTGAAGCCAACATGTCTTCTGAGCTAAAAATTGATCAAAGTCTAGCGCACGATGGATGTTGTCTGACAGTTACACATGTTGATGAAAATAAGTATGAGGTAACAGCTATTCAAGAAACCTTAAGTCGTACAACTTTAGGAAACTGGAAACCAAATACAATGATCAATTTAGAGCGTTGCATGAAAAATGATGGTCGATTTGATGGTCATATTGTTCAAGGCCACGTTGATTGTACAGCAATTTGTGAGGAGGTGATAGAAAAAGATGGTAGCTGGGAATTTTTTTTCAAATATGACTCGAGTCACATAACCGTTGAAAAAGGTTCGATTACGATTAATGGTACAAGTTTGACCGTAGTGAATTCAGGAGAAAATACTTTTTCAGTTTGTATCATTCCTTACACATATGAGCACACCACTTTTAAATTTATAAAGAAAGGAAGCTATGTTAATTTGGAATTTGATGTATTGGGTAAGTATATTCAAAAGTATCTTTCAAAAATAGAATCTTAATATTTCAATTTAATGAATTGAATTACGAATAAGGACCATGTAAAAATCAACAGACTCCCGCCAATAGGAGTCAGCGGCCATAGAAAACCAAAGTTCGATTCAAATATATCATCTAAGGCTAGAAAATATATTGAACCTGAAAAAAGTAGGGTCCCAACGAGCAATCCCCAATAAATAATTTTGGCATTTTTAATTTTCTCGATATTAAAACCAATAATAATGAGTGCCAGACCATGGTAGATTTGATACTGTACTCCCGTTTGTAAAGATGCTATTTGTTGATTACTCAAATGATTTTCTAAAGTGTGAGCACCAAATGCACCTGCTAGAATTCCTGCTAGAATAAAAATACCGCCGATTAAAACAATTGTTGGTTTCATACCTCAAAGATTAAAAAAAAGAACGAATGAAAAAGTGTATCTTTGATTATTGATTCTATGAGAACATTTTTTACTTTTTTTTTAATGTTCATCTTCATGATTTCTTGTGCTGATGAATCGGATGCAGTTGCGAAGTCACAAGAGCTAATTGACTATTATCAATTTGATGAGCACTTACTCGATGTATATGGAATTGATGCGACAATAATGATCCCAAATGAAACGGCTGGTATAGGAGCCTCTTTCGAAACAGAAATACTGCATGACGATGGAGACTTTAAATGGCATATCAGTGCTGGTCGAAATTTTAATTTATATATCGAAGACTATGGAGATTATCAATACCGCATGCCTGAATTTCTGCGAAAACTAGAAGCACAGGATATTTTTAAGACTGAGATAATAGAACAAAAAGATGAATATGTCATTTATAAAAGAGAATTGAATATGTCATCAAAAAAAATATCTACCTATCATTTATACGGTATTAAATATATCAATGGTGTTTATTACGAAATAAAAAATAAAGAAGCAGGAGACTCTGAAAAAGTGATTGATTTTATATTGAAATCATTTCTTTCATTTAAACCGATTAATGTACAATCATGATAAGAAGAGAAGACGTTTTAGAGGTTTTATCCAATGTTCAGGACCCAGAAACTAAGAAGGATATTGTCAGCTCCAATTTAATTGAAGATTTAGTTGTTGAAGGAGATATGATTAGACTTACTGTCTATGTCAATAATCCTGCAATGCATGCGCGAAATCGAATGAAAGAGGCTATTGAATTCAATTTAAAATCTCGTTTGAGTAAGGATGTAAGTATTTCTTGTTCAGTTAAGCAAAAATCATTAGCTAGCAGTGCAAATAGAAAGGTACTACCTAAAGTAAAAAACATTGTTGCTATTGCCTCTGGTAAAGGAGGGGTTGGAAAATCGACAGTTACTTCGAATTTGGCAGCAGGACTGGCAAAAAAAGGGTATAAAGTTGGATTGATAGATGCAGATATTTATGGCCCATCATTGCCAACAATGTTTGATCTTGTTGGAGAACGTCCGAAGATGGTAGAAGTCGAAGGAAAATCACTCATATCTCCCCTTGAATCACATGGAGTAAAGATTCTTTCGATAGGCTTTTTCACAGATAAAGAAAATGCGGTGGTATGGAGGGGGCCTATGGCTTCCAAAGCATTATTGCAAATGTTTAATGATGCCCATTGGGATTCATTGGATTTTCTGTTGGTTGATCTTCCTCCCGGAACAGGAGATATTCATCTAAGTTTAATTCAAAGTATTCCTTTGGATGGTGTTGTAATCGTTAGTACACCCCAAGAGGTTGCTCTTGCTGATGCACGAAGAGGTGTCAATATGTTTAAAATGGAAAATGTCAAAGTTCCGATAATCGGAATGGTTGAAAATATGTCATGGTTTACTCCGGAAGAGCTTCCGGAAAATAAATATTATATTTTCGGAAGGGATGGCACAAAAAATCTTTCAGAAGGATTAAATGTTCCTTTTTTAGGTCAAATACCACTTGTACAAAGTATTAGAGAATCAGGAGATATTGGAGCTCCGGCGGTTTTACAATATGAAAGTTTAATTTCATCTGTTTTTGACGAGCTTGTTACGAATTTCGTCACTCAGATAGAGAACAATCAAAAGTCAAAAATAAATGGAAAATAAAGAATCTACCATACTGAAAATCAATCAGGCTATAGAACAATTGCGCCCCTTTCTTCATGCCGATGGTGGAGATATGGAATTTATAGAGTTGACTGAAGATGCAATCGTTAAGGTAAAGCTTTTAGGCGCTTGCAGCGATTGTTCTATGAGTCACATGACGATGCGTGCAGGATTAGAAGAGGCTTTAAAGATCGCAGCTCCTGAAGTAATTGCAGTTGAAGCTATTGATTGATGAATATTAGATTAATTAACATAGGAAAAACAACAGTACCTTATTTGATTGATGGGGAATTAGATTATATGAGGAGATTACAGCATTATCTAAAATTTGAAAGGTTGGATCTCAAAGAATATAAGTCAGCCAAAAAACAATCGAAAGAGGTACTAAAAAAAAAAGAGGCAGAGCTCATTTTAAAACAGCTTAATCCAAAAGATATTGTTGTTTTGTTGGATGAAAAAGGTAAGGAAATGAGTTCTGAACATTTTTCTGTTTGGTTAGAAAAAAAACAAATGATCGGACCGAAACAGATTATTTTTATAACGGGAGGTGCTTATGGTTTTGATCAATCTGTTTACAGCCGAGCAGATGAACTACTTTCAATTTCAAAAATGACTTTTTCACATCAAATGATACGATTGTTATTTCTTGAGCAATTGTATAGAGCAAAAACTATTCTCAATGGGGAGAAATATCATCACTCATAAATCCAATTCAGATGGAAAGTAATTATGTTTCTATTTATGATATCTCCATTGGCTTGATTTACTTCATCGTACTTATTACCATAGCTAATTCAAGAAAGAATAAAATTCTTGATTTAGAAATAAAGAAGTATTATTTGCGGAATGTGTTCTTTAAATTTTTCTTTGCCGTTGCTTTTTTTGTCGTTTATATAATTTATTATGGGGGAGGAGATACTACAGCTTATTGGGATGGAGCTATTACTTTGAATAACCTTTTATTTAATTCTCCGAGTTTGTATTTAGAACAAATGTTAAATGAACCAACACAAGAAATTTTTTCAGCTCATTTTAGTGTAGAAACGGGTTATCCACCAGGATGGCTTTACAGAGAACCGGAGGCTTGGTTCATTTGTAAAATTGCATCCATAGTATCTTTTTTTACTTTTAAATCTTATTTTGCAGCAACACTTCTGTTTTCCTTTTTTACTGCCCTGGCATCATGGCGCGTTTTTGAATTAATAACAAATTTAAAAACCCATAGAATACGCGTTGCAGCACTTTGTGTGTTATTCGTCCCAACAGTCAGTTTTTGGTGTGCAGGAATTTCAAAGGATACAATAGTAT
>WTIB01000165.1 GCA_011522905.1 Crocinitomicaceae bacterium
TTATTTTCAATAATTTCTATAACCTTTTTTACTGGAATTTCATCTTTTCCATTGCTTTTTAAGCTATAGAAGAAATTTCCTTGAGAAATCCCTACATGAGGAGGAACTTTATCGACATGAAATATCCATAACCATACACCATCATTCTCATTAAATTCAGGTATGATTTTCAAATGATCAAATGTGAAATCAAATTTCGATGTATCCATTAAAAATTTGTTTTGCAGGGCCAATTAAAAAAACATTAGAAAAATCTCCCTCAACCGATTTATCAAAAGAAACTTTTAAATCTCCTCCCTTGGTTTTGACATCAATCAAATTTCCCTCAAAATCATCTTGGCTTGCATGAATTAAAGCACATGCTGTAGCTCCTGTACCGCATGAAAGCGTTTCATCTTCTACTCCTCTCTCATAGGTTCTCATCTCTATGGAATTTAATTCACGTTGATAAATTAAATTCACATTTACCCCATCCTTTTTAAATCTTTTTGAAAAACGAATTTGTCTTCCAATATCTATAATTGAGTCCATTTCATCAGTAGATTCCACGTAGCTTGCAAAATGAGGAGAGCCAGTATTCAAGAAATGTGCCTTTCCAATAAGACCTGAATATTCAGAGGCATCTACATCCTCGATTTCACCAATACTACTCATCTCTATTTTTACTTCATCCTGACAAATAAATGCCTTATGCTCACCATCAATAGCATCAAATACACAAGGGTTTTCACTTAAAACATTTGATTTGTAGGCAAAATGCACTGCACATCGGGCACCGTTACCACAAAAACTTTGCGAACCATCAGGATTATAAAAATCCATCTTAAAATGATTTTTAATTGACTTTTTTATAATTATTAATCCGTCGGATCCAACTCCAAATTTTCGACTACAGATATGTTGAATTTGAGTGACATCTAATTCGAACATTTGATTCTCAACCCCATTGATAATGACAAAATCATTACCAGTTCCTTGATACTTGCAAAATGGAATAATCATATTTCACAAATGTATTGATTATTGATTTTATTTGTATCAAGAATGGCTTAACAATCTTTAACATGCCACATGTACCAAAATATTAATCTTAGATGTTAAACTTGTGTAATTAATAATTTATCATCATGAAGAATTCAATCCTACTTAAAACACTCATTATTGGAATTATTGGTGGATCTCTACCCCTTTTAATTTACGTTGCTAACCAAGATACAGCAACTCCTTCTACAGAGAAAAAAGTTGAACTTAATTCTAACTTCTTAATTGATGGTAATCGGCGAATTCCATCTTACAATGCCAGCTATACAGGCTTAAACACAATTGATTTCAGAGAAGCATCAAAAAATTCCATCAATTCAGTAGTTCACGTTACCACAAAAGTAGTACATACCTCATTTCAGAGAGATATCTTTCAAGAGTTCTTCTATGGTCCAGGTGCAGGTGGTCGAGAGTTCAAACAATTTGGATCTGGTGCAGGTTCTGGTGTATTTATTTCATCAAAAGGATACATCGTAACAAATAATCACGTGATAGATAACGCAAGTGAAATACAAGTAATTTTAAATGACAATTCTAAATATGACGCCAAAGTTATTGGGACTGACCCATCAACAGACATTGCCGTCATTAAAATCGAAGGAGAAAACTTTCCATCAATACCACTGGGGAATAGTGATGAATTAGAAATAGGAGAATGGGTATTGGCTGTTGGAAACCCATTTAATTTAACATCTACAGTAACAGCAGGAATCGTTTCTGCAAAAGCGAGAAATATAAATTTACTTAATGGAAATGCCGACAAAAATATTTTCCCAATTGAATCATTTATACAGACTGACGCCGCGGTGAATCCCGGAAATAGTGGTGGCGCCTTAGTAAATTCGAGAGGAGAATTGGTTGGAATAAATACGGCTATAGCGTCTCAAACAGGAAGCTATTCAGGTTACTCCTTCGCCGTTCCTGTAAATCTTGTGCAAAAAGTAATGCGTGATATTATTGATTATGGAATAGTACAAAGAGGTTATTTAGGCGTTCAAATCGCTGACATTACTCAAGAGATTCAAACGGAAAGAGATTTACCCAACTTAAAAGGTGTTTATGTAGCTGGGGTTGTTGAAAATGGAAGTGCAGAAAAGGCGGGTATTAAAGAAGGAGATGTGATATTAAGCATTGGTGCCAAAGAAGTAAATTCGTCAGCTGCCTTGCAAGAAGAGATCGGAAGAATGAGACCAGGTGACAAGGTTGCCGTAACCATCAGAAATACAAAAGGCAAAGAAGAGACCAAAGAAATTGTTTTGAGAAATAAAGAAGGTCAAACTGATTTAATAGCAAAAGAAGAAATTAAGAAAAATTATGCCCTAGGTGCTACATTCGAGGAGCTTTCAGAAAAGGAAAGAAAATCCTTAAATATTAACTACGGCGTAAAAATTAAAAGTATAACTGCCGGAAAGCTAAAATCTCTTGGACTTACGGAAGGAGTAATCATTACAAAAATAAATAATGAGGCCGTAAAAACGATTGAACAACTTACCACAAAATTAAATGGTTCAAACAGTGGAATACTTCTCGAAATTATGAGTGCGAGCGGAAGAAAAGACTATGTTGGATTTGGATTATAATTTTGAATAATAAAGGCACGGTTTTTGAGCCAAGAAAAAGTGTGATTTTATTCATAAAAAATACCCTGAAAATTTTTCTATTCCCTTTTTTTCGCGTTACTTTGCCCTTCCATTTGGAACGCGAATTACTCATTTTAAATCACCGATAAAACCAATATGAGACAGTTAAAAATAACTAAATCCATAACTAATCGTGAAAGTCAATCCTTAGATAAATATTTGCAAGATATAGGTAGGGAAGATTTAATCACTGCGGAACAAGAAGTAGAATTAGCTAGAAAGATTAAAGCCGGAGACCAATTGGCATTGGAAAAATTAACGAGAGCAAACCTGAGGTTTGTAGTTTCAGTAGCCAAACAATATCAAAATCAAGGGCTAACCTTGCCTGACCTAATAAATGAGGGTAACCTTGGTCTTATTAAAGCAGCTCAAAAATTTGACGAAACTAGAGGATTCAAATTTATTTCTTATGCTGTTTGGTGGATTCGTCAATCAATTCTTCAAGCACTCGCTGAACAAGCAAGAATAGTGAGACTTCCATTGAATCAAGTGGGTTCATTGAATAAAATCAATAAAGCATTTTCGAAATTAGAACAAGAATACGAAAGACCACCTTCTGCGGAAGAACTTGCAGAAGCTCTTGAAGTTCCTGAAGATAAAATTAAAGAAAGCCTTAATGTTTCTGGTCGACATGTATCTATGGATGCACCATTAACGACAAATGAAGATGGTGGAACTTTAATGGATGTCATGGCGAATAACGATGCTCCAAAAACAGATCAAACGCTTATGGCCGAATCTCTGCAAAAAGAAATCGAAAGATCATTAAGCACGCTCACTGATAAAGAAAGAGAAATTATCCGTTTGTTTTTTGGAATTGGTATGAATCACGGTTTGACCCTAGAAGAAATAGGAGCAAAATTCAATCTAACAAGAGAACGTGTAAGACAAATTAAAGAGAAAGCAATTAGACGCCTTCGTCATACGTCAAGAAATAAACTTTTAAAGTCCTATCTAGGATAAAACAATCATATTTTAAGCTGCCTTTTTGGCGGCTTTTTTTTATTAGCAATCAACAAAACAATTATAATGGAAATGGAATTAGGCTATGAAAAAGGCTTACAACTTCAATTAGAAAAAGAGCGCGCTGCCGTTAAACTGCAAAGTAAAGTTGGTGAACTTCTTTATGAAAAAGGCATAGAATTGGTTCTTTTTAGAAATCATCTTACAGATACAACAATATCGGAAATCATCAATCTACATGAGTACTCCAAAAAAGTAGTTAATGAACCCATAGATGTTTTCACAACTGCTGAATTGGCAAGCTGCCTTTTAGAACTTGATTTGGCTCCTGCTAAAATGGACATTGGCAAATTGGCCAATGAATGGATACAAGAAAAGGCTAGCCATAATTCACAAAAAGATTTCCTACTAAATAAACTCTCAGGATTGAAAGCCGAGCATGGTAATATCGAGCCACGTGATGTAGTTTTATACGGTTTTGGTCGGATTGGTCGACTTGCGGCAAGAGAGCTTATAAAACAAGCTGGAAAAGGTCAGCAATTAAGATTAAGAGCTATTGTCACCAGGGGGAATTCAGAGGCAGATATTATCAAAAGAGCCTCTTTACTTAGAAATGATTCTGTTCATGGCGCATTCAAAGGATCAGTGATTGCTGACCCTGAAAATAGTGCTATTGTCATCAATGGACAAAAAGTACAAATGATTGGAGCCTCAAACCCAGAGGACATTGATTACACGGCCCATGGAATAAGTAATGCCTTGGTGATTGATAACACAGGAGCATTCACCAATAGGGAAGCTCTATCTAGACACCTGAAATCTAGAGGAGTATCAAAAGTCTTGTTAACAGCACCGGGTAAAGAGATTCCAAACATTGTTTATGGTATCAATCAACATGAGTTAGATATCGAAAATGAAAATATTTTCTCCGCAGCATCTTGTACAACAAATGCCATATCACCAATACTAAAAGTGGTCAACGACAAATATGGAATTGTTAAAGGACATATTGAAACGGTTCATGCCTATACCAATGA
>WTIB01000287.1 GCA_011522905.1 Crocinitomicaceae bacterium
AATGAATTCTAATCAATCGAAACTAGAATCAATTCATATCAAAAAAATAATTTCAAGGCATTGACTTCTTGCTTTATCATTTCTTTTAGCTTTTAACTATAGTTTATTGACTCACAGGTCATTCTCTTTTTCTAAATTTGCAGCTAACTATTTGATTTAATGAAATTTTTCTACCTGACGCTCTTTTTGTTCTTCATAAGTTCATGCACGAATGAGACTAAACAATTTTCAAATCACTTCCATCTCGAATGTAGTGGGGAACATATTTCAGATTCAAAATTTGTTGAGGGTTCGGAGGTATTATCTAACGCAAATTGTCGCTCAACAAATTACAGTAGGACTGGGGATTATGGTTTCAAGTTAAACAGTAAGCAACAATTTGGACCAACATATAAGCTAAAGTCAATTAAAAAAGGAGACGTTATTTATGCCTCTGTATGGCGGAAAAAAGGAAGTCTTAAAGGCAAGCTGGTCATTGGTTCTAATGCGGACATACAATATGAAAGTGCTGAGCACGCTGTAGTTGAGCAAGGGGATTGGGAACAATTAAAGTGTAGCTTTATAGCACGTCAAGACTATGAATTTGTTGCTGTATACATTTGGAATCCCAATGAGAGTGATGTGTATTTTGACGACTTATCAATAGACTGTTATCGAAGTCTTTCGAAACCAAACCAGGTTTCTGAGTCGGATATTCTCAGAATAGAAATTCCAAAATCTGCAATGGATAGCATTATTGATTTTCGAAATACCGCATTAAAGCAAGATATCATAAGCTCAGATTTAAAATCGTATTTCCAAGCCACAATTCGTATCAATGGAAAGCAGTATCCGGTTTCGTTAAGAATAAAAGGTGATTGGGTGGACCATCTTCAAGGAGACAAGTGGTCTTATCGTATAAAAATCAAGGGGAACAATGCATATCAGGGAATGAAAAAGTTTTCCATTCAGGACCCTTCTACCAGATCCTTTATGATGGAGTGGTTTGCGCATAAATTATTTGAGAAAGAAGATATTTTAACCACGAGATATCAGTTTAAGTTGGTATACATTAATGGTGTCAACAAAGGCGTATATGCTTTAGAAGAGCATTTTGACAAAAGATTATTGGAATACAGAAATAGGAGAGAGGGACCAATCGTTAAATTTGATGAAAGTGGTATTTGGCAGGCCCGTTTGAATCAGAAAGAAACGGGTGAGCCGTTTAAAAAATATCCCTATCTAGAATCCGCTGAAATTTTACCCTTCAGTAAAAAACGGACAAGGAAAAGCCCAACCTTATTGAAGCAATTTATGATGGCGAAAAGTCATATGGATCGTTACCGTAATCTTGATGAGGACATTGAAGAGTATTTGGACATAGACAAGATGGCTCGATTTCTGGCCCTTTGTGAGGTGATGAATGCAACGCATGGATTAATATGGCACAATCAACGTAATTATTTGAATCCTGTTAAAGGCTGCCTTGAGCCCATAGCGTTTGATTGTTTTACGACAGATTTAAAGGTCCATCATGAGCTTCTAGGTAAGGCAACACGTTGGCGAAGTGATGCTGATTTCACCATCCTAGATGCCCTTTTCCTAAATCCTACATTCGATAAACTGTACGTCAAATATCTTACAAAATTTACGCAAAAGTCTTATTTCAATGTAGCTTTGACTGAGTTTAATAAGGATGTAAAACATTATGAGACATTGCTCAGTGATGAATACCCTATGCACAAGTTAGATCGCGATTATTTTGAAACAAATCGAAAAAATGTTGAGGAAAAGCTAGCCAATTATATAAAATTACCACCCGTGAGTCGAAAGGTGAATAAAGCCGATATATACAAGACCACAAAACAGGATGCATTATTCGATAAAGCTGCCTTGAACGTATATACGATTCAATCAGATTCTTTATCAAGTAAACTGTATTTCGAGAATTATTTGTTATCGGATATAGAAATAATGGGATACGCAACTAAAATGAATAAGAAATTGGTTTTTCCATTCCCAAACGCATTTCGTTTAAAACCATATCAGGAAAAATCTTCATCGGTATCAAAGACTTTTAATTTTGTCCCAAAGTATATCTATTACAAAACGAGTTTAACTGGAGATTCTCTCATTCGAGCGAAGGTGAGTGCTTTTCCTCCAACTAAATTTGTGAATGCTTTGGGTTCAGGTGCTAAACCCTTACCTCATTCAAATGATAGTATAGTGATCATGGAAAAAGGTAATTATACTTTTAACTCAACGGTGTATTTGCCAAGAAATAAAAAGCTCATTATCAAAGAAGGTGTGAGAATAAATCTTATAAATAATGCCCGGTTTGTTTCCTATTCTCCCATTGAAATAAAAGGGTCAAAAGAAAACCCAGTTGAATTTTTCACCACAGATGCGAAGGGTGGAGGGTTGGTCGTTTTACCAGAAGGAAAAGAGGTCACTTTAGAACACGTGAACTTTTCAGGATTAACAGCAGGAAACAACGAAAATTGGGTTTTAACTGGTGCGGTAACAGTATATGAAGGTCAGGTTAACATTTCAAATTGTACTTTTCAAAATAATAAGTCCGAAGATGCTTTAAATTTAATTAGATGTGATTTTGAAATGAGTAATTGTATTATTTCCAATACACAATCTGATGGGTTTGATGCTGATTTTTGTAGGGGAAGCATTACGAATTGTGCGTTTAATAATACGGGAAATGATTGTATTGATTTCTCAGGAAGTCAGATTTCAATCGAATCATGTGAGATTAATGGTTCAGGAGATAAAGGGATATCGGGAGGAGAGCGCTCTAGTTTGCGTGTTTTGGATTGTGACATCAAAAACGCTTCCATAGCAATCGCCTCAAAAGACAATTCAAAAATAACCGTTGAAAATACTTCAATTACTAACTGTTCTTATGCCTTTGCGGCATATCAAAAGAAATCGGAATTTGGTCCTTCAAGCCTCAATGTTCGGAATACAAGTTTAAAGAATGTTTCTAGTGAAAGACTTATTGAGTTAGATTCGAAAATCACTATTGATGGTAATCAGTATGTCGGAAAAGAAGTTTTTGATATTGACTCCATGTATAGTGCCTTTACAAAAAGTCTTTAATTAAGAAAACCAAACATCCTGAATCACTTCTTTACCCATGAATTGATTGACCCTTTCAATAATCACCTGTTTACCAATATGGAGCTGTTCCCTCATCACTGAAGAATCAATTGTAAGCAGTAGTTTCTTGTTCTTTATTTCAATGTTTTTAGTGCGATGTGCTACCGCCTTACCCATGAGCTCGGGCCAGGCTTCAACTAGATCCAGTTCTTTCATCTTATCGTCAAGATGATATGCCTTTAGAAGCTTTTCTATCACATCTCCTAAATGCTGTTCTTTTGATGACCTCCGTTGATTTTTATACATGGTTTAAAGTTAGATAGAAATTTCTTGAACGCTACCATCTATAGTTTCGAATAATTTGGATTTGATGGACAGCCTGTTTAAAAGCTTGACCATTCGTTCTTTGTCTGTATCAGATATGATTACCTGACCAAAGAATTTATTCGTCACTAGGGCAACAAGTTTTTGAACCCGAGTTTGATCCAATTTATCAAATATATCATCGAGTAATAAAATCGGATTGGTTTCCTTCATTTGTTTCAGCCATTCAAATTGTGCAAGTCGCAATGCAATTATGAAAGATTTTTGTTGACCTTGGGACCCAAATTTCTTTATTGGATGCTCCTTTATTGTAAACATAAGGTCATCCTTATGCGTTCCAGCGTTCGAATATTGAGTAAAAGAATCTTTTACATGAAATTCTTTTAAAAGTTGAGCAAAATCCGAATCATTCAATTGTGATTTGTAGTTGATTTCTACCTTTTCTTCTACTTCTGCAATTTCCTCATAAAACCTTTTAAAAATAGGTATGAATGATGAAATGAATTCGCTTCTGGTCCGATGAATTTCATTACCCAATTTCACCATTTGTATATCCCAAATCTCAATTGATTCGACATCAAAAAGGCGGTGTTCGTGCATGTTTTTAAGAAGTGCATTGCGCTGCTTGAGTATCTTTTGATAGGATTGTAGATGGTTTAAATATGAAGCATCAACCTGAGAAATGATTCCGTCAATCCATTTTCTTCTCAATTCACTACCTTCGTTTATCAAATCTCCATCATAAGGAGAAATAAAAACCACCGGAAATTTCCCAATATGATCGGCAAGTTTTTCGTATTCCTTTTTATTGAGTTTTACTGATTTTTTGGCTCCTAGCTTATAGGAGCAATGTACCGTGTACTCTTTATTGTCGTATTCCCATTTACCAGAAATACTAAAAAACTTTTGATCGAACTCGATATTTTGCTTGTCAATAGAATTAAGATATGACTTACACATACTAAGGTAATGTATGGCATCTAAAACATTTGTTTTACCACTTCCATTTGGCCCAATAAATGCATTGACCCCAGATGAAAATGAGATTTCAGAATGATGATGATTCTTGAACTGATGTAGGCTTAATTCCTTGAGCTGCATTTGAAATCAAAGGTAATAGAATAGGCTAATATTCATATGCAACTATCTGTAAAAAATAAAAGTCATAAATTTGAGAAATGTTACAGAAGCTGAAGCATATAGTTTTAATCCTTTTTTTATTCTCAGGAGTAATTTCAAATCAAGCTTGTTTTGG
>WTIB01000156.1 GCA_011522905.1 Crocinitomicaceae bacterium
TATAGGAAAAATCCAATTCAGATAAAGAGCTTCCTCCTAATTGCGAAAAAGTTGAAAAATGAAAAGATAAACACAAAAGGATAAAGCCTATGATTCTCATTCTATCGTGTTTATTTGTTCGGAAACCATACCAAACCTTCTTTCTCTATTTTGAAAATCATAAATGGCTTCTATAAGCTGACTCCGCCCAAAATCTGGCCAAAAAATGTCAAGAAAAACAAATTCAGTGTATGCAATTTGCCAAAGTAAAAAATTACTTACTCTTCTTTCTCCACTTGTCCTAATCAATAATTCAGGATCTGGTATTCGTCGAGTAGTTAAGTGATCTGAAATTAAATCATCAGTGATTTCACTTTCACTAATTTCCTTATTTTTTATCTTGTTCGAAAGTGTCTTTACCATTTCTGTAATTTCCCACTTTGAGCTGTAATTCAATGCAAGAACAAGTGTGATTTCTTTATTTGACTTGGTTTTATCAATAGCATCACGAAGGCTTTCTTGGCATTCTTTTGGCATCCCCTCTATATTTCCTATGGTTTGAAGTCGAACACCATTTTCATTCATTTCATCAATCTCATTTGCCAAAGAAAGCACCAATAAATTCATAAGGCCCTCTACCTCTTTTTGAGGACGATTCCAATTTTCCGTAGAAAACGCATATAGTGTCAGGAATTTTACATTGAGTTCTCTTGCCGTTTTTAGGGTTTCCCTTACGGCATCTACTCCTTTTGAATGACCAAATAATCGATCTTCACCATGGCTTTTCGCCCATCTGCCATTGCCATCCATGATAATGGCTATATGCTCAGGTATATTATTTAGATCGATATGACTTAAATCACTCATTATAAAGCTTAACGAAGATAAGTAAACATTCTTGTATGAAGCCTTCTATTTTAAGGCTTAACATGTCTTAACAAAAAAAATGGGGCTTACTAATCGACAATCCCCATTTAATTATTCTGCTAAAACAATTAGCTTATTGTTTGTCAATTCAGCAACTCCGCCCTTAATCTTTACAGAAATTTTTTCTGCAGATTCGACTTCTATTGCCTCATGTTTTTGCTCTTCATTCAAAGGACTTTCTAGCTCAATAGAAAGAACCCCTTCCGATAAAGCTGATATTATTGGCGCGTGATTGTTGAGCACCTGAAAGATTCCATCCTTTCCTGGTAGGGATACAGCTGAAGCCTCACCACTAAAAATACTTGATTCCGGAGTAATGATATCTAACTTCATAGCTTATGCTTCAGCAAGCATTTTTTCCCCTGCTTCAATTACATCTTCAATACCACCTTTTAGGTTAAAGGCTGCTTCTGGATACTTATCGTATTTTCCATCTAAAATGTCATTGAACGCAGTTATTGTTTCTTGAATGTCAACGAGTACTCCAGGTAGTCCAGTAAACTGCTCAGCAACATGGAAAGGCTGCGATAAATAACGCTGAACCCTTCTTGCTCTATGTACAATCATTTTATCTTCTTCAGAAAGCTCGTCCATACCGAGAATGGCAATAATATCTTGTAGCTCTTTATATCTTTGAAGTGTTGATTTTACACGCTGAGCGCAATTGTAATGGTCTTCTCCAACGATTTCCGGAGTTAAGATTCTTGACGTAGAATCTAATGGATCCACTGCTGGGTAAATTCCTAGCTCAGCAATTTTTCTTGACAATACCGTTGTCGCATCAAGGTGAGCAAATGTATTTGCCGGAGCAGGGTCCGTAAGGTCATCCGCAGGTACGTAAACTGCCTGAACAGATGTAATCGACCCACTTTTTGTAGATGTAATTCGTTCCTGCATTGCTCCCATCTCTGTAGCCAAGGTAGGTTGGTATCCCACCGCAGATGGCATTCTTCCTAAAAGAGCGGAAACCTCAGAACCAGCTTGAGTAAATCTAAATATATTGTCAACGAAGAAAAGGATATCTTTTCCTTGCCCTTCTCCGTCTCCATCCCTAAAATATTCTGCAATCGTAAGACCAGAAAGCGCCACTCTTGCTCTCGCACCTGGAGGCTCATTCATTTGACCAAAAACGAATGTCGCTTTTGATTCCTTCATTTCTTCAAGGTCGATTTTGTTTAAGTCCCAACCACCTTCTTCCATAGAGTGGATGAAGTCGTCTCCATACTTGATAATGCCCGATTCAAGCATTTCTCTAAGTAGGTCATTTCCTTCTCTTGTTCTTTCTCCAACTCCTGCGAATACAGAAAGACCACCATGACCTTTAGCAATGTTATTGATCAGTTCCTGAATAAGTACAGTTTTTCCAACACCAGCACCACCAAATAATCCAATTTTTCCTCCTTTCGCATAAGGCTCAATGAGGTCAATTACTTTGATTCCTGTAAATAGGATTTCTGTTGCTGTTGATAATTCTTCAAATTTTGGAGCATCTCTGTGAATCGGTAAGCCCTCTGTGTTTTCTACTTCATTAATCCCATCGATTGCCTCACCAACAACATTAAAAAGTCGCCCTTTTATTTTGTCTCCTGTAGGCATCTTAATAGATGTACCGGTAGAAATAACCTCCATACCGCGAGTAAAACCATCTGTTGAGTCCATTGATATGGCACGAACAGAATTTTCTCCAACGTGTGCTTGAACCTCTAGAACAACTCTTGTTCCATCTGACTTAAATACCTCAAGGGCATCATAAATTTTGGGTAGCTCAACTCCCTTCTCAAAGGCAACGTCAACAACCGGACCGATAACCTGAGCAATTTTTCCTTTTAAACTAGACATTTATACCTGTTTGAATTTGGGTGCAAATATAACCCATTTATTTTAATTAAAAGCGATTGAAAACATGAAAAAAAAATGGATTGAGGGGCATTTAAGCCTTTCTAGTGAGCAATTTAACTGTAGTAAATGAGAATATCACCGTTAAAACCACAATTGAAGTGAGGATAGTGAAAAAATCAACCCATGAAAACCCAATAGGATAGACCTGATCAGCAGATATCTTTATCAAACCAAACTTCAGCTGGGCAAAACAAATTAAATATCCTAAAATACCGCCAATTATTGCCCCTATCAAAGAAATCAGAATTCCTTGAAAAAAGAAAATTTCAAAAACGCCGTGCTTTGTAATTCCCATACTTTTTAAAGCTAAAAAGTTATTTTTCTTTTCTATGAATATCATAGTTATGGATGAGACAAGATTAAAGCAGGCCAGCACAAAAACAAATATTAAAATCAAGGTCATGATTAGTTTTTCGGATTTACTCGTTTTAAAAATCAACTCATTCTTTTGGTAATAGGTTTTTACCTTAAATGCATTCCCTAATTGCTGTTGAATTTGAGCTTGTATCGATTCAATATCCGTTTTTGAATCTGTGCGGATGTAAATGTGAGAAATAGTTTCATTTGTGTCCTTAACTAAAGTCCTAAAATCTTCAAGGGGCCATAAAAACGTTTCTTCATTAATTAATTTATTCTGATATACGAGAACTGAAGATAATTGCACTTTCTTTTTTAAAAATGGACGCTCAGTCCTTACCGTAATGTTTTTCTTAGGTAGGAAAATGGTAAATTCAGAATTAATCGAAGCCTCAAGCTTATTAATGAGTCCTATACCCATTATACCCAATGCGCCCATCTCGTCATATAGTAGTGGAGCATCTCCTTGATAATGATTTGTGATATTAATAAGCTTTAAAAAATCGTTATCTACAGCATATAACTTGGCGTTTGTCCTTTTGATTCGATAATCTTCTTGACCTTGTATGGGTTGTCCATATTCTATGACAATGAGCTCTTCTCTACCTTTTGATATGTTTTTTATCCCTTTAATTGATGTGAGCTGAGCCCAGTTGATTTCTTTTTCTGAAAAAGATTTTCCTTTGGCTGGAGTAATCGTAATGGATGCATCAAATTCACTATAAATTTGATCAATGAGCTTTTCCATTCCATTAAATGCAGAAAGCAAAATTACTAGAGCACAAGTGATAGCGGCTATTCCAATAATTGCAATGCGCGTGATAATTGTAATTACATTTCGCTTTTTCTGCGAGCGTAAATATTTATATGCGATATAAAAGGAGGTCTTGATATCTATTTTTTTAACAGCTCGTCAATTTTTGAGGCATAATCAAGCGAATCGTCAATAAAGAATTTCAGTGCCGGTATCTTTCTCAGGTTTTTTAGCTTTCGCCCTACATCTCCCCGAATCCTCCCCGAATTTTGTTCTATACTTTCAAAAACCTCTTGTTTGTCTTTTGAGCCAAAAATACTTAGATAACACCTGGCCAGTGATAAGTCACTTGTAACCCTCACCACGGTCACTGTAACCATAGAGCCCAAACAAATCGAATTGTTTTTTTGAAAAAAACTAGCCAGCTCAGTTTGAATGACAGATTCTATTTTACCTTGTCGAATTGATCCCATGACACAAATTTAAGAATACTCTGATATCATAACGCGAAAAGTAAAATGTATCTTTGCACTGATGATTCAATCTTATCTTGAAATATTTAAATACACGGTTAAGTACAAAACATTAACCGTGTTAGTGGTTCTCTGCAATCTGCTTTTTGTAATATTCAATTTGCTTTCTCTGGTTTTATTTATCCCTGTATTACAGCTGATATTTCGAGATCCGGCAAATATTGATTTGGTTGAAAAACCTATTTTCAATGGTGGTTTTCTTGACCTTTTT
>WTIB01000259.1:0-4267 GCA_011522905.1 Crocinitomicaceae bacterium
AAATTATATAATAAAGTGAGAATTAATTTGGGTATTTTTTATGATGTGATAAATGCAGATAATAGTCCGTTTAGACCTAATTATTTTGAGCTAAAAACTGAAAATGGTACAATTGGCTTTCTTCCGATTATTTATAGGATCAATTTTTTCTTCCCACTAGGCAATAAATCAAAGGAAGATAAATGAGAATAGGAATTGTATTATATCCCACTTTCGGAGGTAGTGGAGTAGTGGCAACGGAGTTGGGAAAGGCCTTGGCTAAAAAGGGACATATGGTCCATTTTATCACCTATTCACAACCAGTAAGGCTTGGTGGTTTTAAAGAAAATGTTTTTTATCATGAGGTCTCTGTCTCTGATTATCCTCTTTTTGATTTTCAACCGTATGAAACTGAGCTTGCCAGTAAAATGGTAGATGTTGTAAAATATGAGAAACTCGATTTAATACATGTTCATTACGCCATTCCTCATGCCTCCGCTGCATTTATGGCAAAGCAAATATTAGCAACCCAAGGCATATCAATCCCTTTTGTAACTACATTGCATGGAACAGATATCACTCTTGTGGGTAGAGATCCTTCTTTTGAGCCTGTTATTACATTTTGCATTAATCAGTCCGATGCGGTCACTGCGGTTTCGGAAAGTTTAAAGGCGGATACATTGAAGCATTTTGATGTGAAAAATGACATTCATGTTATCCCAAATTTCATTAGATTAAATAAATCTTCTGAAAAAAATAATAATGAGGAGATTCGCGAGCTTTATGCAAATAAAAATGAGCGCATTTTATGCCATATTTCGAATTTCAGAAAGGTAAAGAGAGTAGAGGATGTCATAAGGATATTTGCAAAAGTTGTCAAAACGAGGCCTTCCAAATTAATTTTTGTAGGTGATGGACCTGAAAGATATCATTGCGAAATGCTTTGCCGTGAATTGTCTTTGTGTGAACATATTTTGTTTCTCGGAAAAGTAAGAGATACCTCACATGTGTTGAATATATCAGATGTTTTTATGTTGCCTTCGGAAACAGAAAGTTTTGGATTGGCAGCTTTAGAAGCGATGGCTGTTGGAGTTCCTGTAATATCCTCAAATACAGGGGGTATTCCCGAGGTAAATTTGAATGGTGTATCAGGATTCTTATCTGATGTTGGAGATATTGATGAAATGGCCAAGAATACGCTTCACGTTTTGGAGGATGAACATCTTCATACCTTTAAACTTAATGCGAAAAAACAAGCCGAGAACTTTAGCCTGGATCGTATTCTCCCAATGTATGAGGAAATTTATAGTAAATTAGTTCAAAGAACCTAAAGTTGGATTTTCAAGAATCATTGTAATATTCTTTCAATTGAATGCCGGATAAAAATAAAATAGATAGCTGGATTTCTTCGAGAAAAAAGAGGTTGGATTCGCTTAATGCAGAAGAGCTTTACCCTCAAATTTTAAATGGTGATAAACAAGCTTTGAGTTCGGCAATTACCTTGATTGAAAGTCAAAGCAGTGAAAATCATGTAGAAGCAAGATCTCTTATAGAAAAATGTATTTCGATAAATCGTAAATCATGGAGAATTGGAATTACAGGTGTTCCAGGCGTCGGAAAAAGTACTTTTATTGAGGCATTTGGTAAAATTGTACTGGAGTCAGGACATAAGTTGGCCGTTCTCGCAATAGACCCTTCTTCAAATGTTTCAGGTGGAAGTATTTTGGGTGACAAAACCAGAATGGATTGGCTGTCAAAACAAGATAATGCTTTTATCCGTCCAACTGCTACTGGGGGCAATCTTGGTGGGGTTGCTCGGAATTCCAGAGATGCGCTTTTACTTTGTGAGGCCGCAGGATATGATGTAATCTTTGTGGAAACAGTAGGGGTGGGGCAATCCGAAACAATGGTTCATGATATGGTTGACTATTTTCTTCTATTAATGCTTGCCGGTGCAGGTGATGAACTTCAAGGAATGAAAAGAGGAATAATGGAACTTGCTGATACCTTGCTGATTACCAAAGCGGATTCGGGTAATGAAAAAAAGTCAGAAATGGCCCGAAGGGAATACGCTAATGCAGTGCATTTATTTCCACCCAAGTCGAGCCAATGGGTTACCAATGTTATTGCCACGAGTAGTGTAAGTGGATTAGGATTAAAAGAGGCGTGGAAAAATGTTGAAAACTATTTCAATCAAATTATGCTAAATGGTTATTACGAAGCCAATCGATTGAGTCAGAATTCTAAATTTCTAAAAAGTAATTTGTCAGGATTGGTTTTATCTGAAATCGAAAATAATAGCAAGCTAAAACAGTACATTCAAAAACTTGAAATGGATATCAAAGAGGGGCATATTTCAATTACCTCAGCAGTTGAAAAACTTTACAAAGCGTATAAGGATTCAATTAAATAATTAATTTGTTACAAGGATTTTTTTACTTATTAAATGTCCAGATTCCAATAATTTAATGACATAGATTCCTGGTTGTATGTTTTTTGGAATTTCATAATTGTCACCATTGTAGTTATGGTCAATATCAATGAACTCGCCCAGCTCATTATATAAGCTAACATGGCCAGTTATTTTTCTATTGAAATGAATTTTACCACCGGATTTTACAGGGTTTGGATAAAAATGTATTTGTGAGTCAAGATTTTCTAAAATTGAATTTTGGAGATTTATTTTACACAAGCCTTCGTTATGTGTGCCTATCCAAATATTATATTCATCATCAATTTCAATAGAAAGAATATGATTATCAGGGAGTTCGGAATTGCTGGTATTGAACTGATCCCATGCTTCCCCGTTCTTAAAAATAAGTCCAGAAGACTCAGAACCAATAACGATTTCACTTCCCATAATTCGGAGACACTTTAATGTATTTGCAGGTAGACCTGAATTGAAATTATTAAAATTCAACCAAGGGCCTCCAAAATCGGTATCGTTTACGAGGCCTGCAGCTGGAGAAAGAAACCATGGGAAACCGTTTTCGTCAATTTCAATGTCAGTTACTGAATTATCTGGTAATCCTGAATTACTGATCGTATATGTTGTAAAATGATTTAAAGAATCAAAATAAATAATCCCACCATTTATAGTACCAATGTATTTTTCATTATTCAGTCCGATTTGAATTGAGGTAATATTATTCGAAAGCAAACTGCTGTCCTGCATGTTCCAATGGTGCCATTCATTTCTGTCATACATGAATATTCCTTCCGTGGTAGCAAGCCATATATTTTCGTGTAGATCAATATTGATATCTCGAACCAAGTTGTCTTGCAATCCGGAATTTGAGACATTGAAATTTACCCATTCCTCACCGTTAAATGAGAATAATCCTCCTCCGACAGTTCCAATCCATAACACAGAATCGCCTTCTGATTTTAAAGCCCGAATATTATCGCTAATTAATGGTGAATTACTTGCATTAAATACCTCCCATGTATTATTAGAAAATTTGGCCAAGCCAGCGTCTGTCCCTACCCACAAATGATTCCCTTGTTTTTCTAGACACCTGACGGTATTAAATGGAATTCCTGAGTTCTCTGTATTAAATGTTGTAAAAACCTGACATTGTAAACCAAAATTTACATTTAAAATGTAAATGGCGCTTAAAATGACACAAATTTTATTCATTCGTTTTTATGAATCTCTTGGTATGAGACCTTCCATCATATACGAATCTCACTGAGTAAATACCAGAAGCCAGATTTTTTAGTGAAACATGATGATTCACTGTACCCGGCATGTCATCAAATTTCTTCTTTAATATCTCATTTCCGAATTGATCAAAAATTTCCATATCAACTTTGGATGATTTCAAGATGGTATATGAAACCTCAAAAGAGCCATTATTTGGATTAGGTGAAAGTGCTAAACTATTTTGAAAAGATATTTCACCAAGATCAAGACAGGGTTCTACAACAGCATCCACTGAAATCATATCACTTGTACACCCATTTTCAGAGGATTGTACAAAGTAAGTAGTGGTGCTTGAAATTGGAGGAGTGGTAAAGGTGTTCCCTGTTCCTAATATATTTCCATTTCCATCCGTCCATGTCAAATCTCCAGAGCCAGATGCAGTAAGCGTTGCAATGCCTGAATTACAAATGGTATCTCCTATTACGGTAGGATTATTAATAATTTGAACTGTGGCATCAACGGAAATCATTGCACTTGTACATCCATTATCAGAAGCTTGAACGTAATACGTAGTTGTTTGTGAAATGACAGGAGTTGTAAAAGAGTTACCCGTACCTAAAACATTCCCATTACCATCCGTCC
>WTIB01000259.1:4367-17245 GCA_011522905.1 Crocinitomicaceae bacterium
ATGTCAAAGTCCCAGTTCCTGTGGCGGTGAGGTCTCCACTGCCTGAATTACAGATCAAGTCTCCTTGAACAACAGGGTCATTTATGATTTGAACTGTGGCATCAACAGATATAATATCACTGGTGCATCCATTATCAGAAGCTTGAACATAATAAGTAGTCGTTTGTGAAATTACAGGAGTTGTAAAGGAGTTACCCGTTCCTAAAATAGTACCATTGCCATCCGTCCATGTCAAAGTCCCAGTTCCTGTGGCGGTGAGGTCTCCACTGCCTGAATTACAGATTAAATCTCCTTGAACAATAGGATCATCTAGATTTGGAGCCATGCTTACTACAACAGGTACTTGTTCACTCGTACAGGTGCCATTTTCTGTGATGACTTCCCAATCATAAAAATAATAGTAGTAGGAAGAGCTCGAAGTCGCTCCAACAATTGAAAGCACGTCATCCAATTCATAAGGATATGTAGCTGAATAATTATTCCTGTATAATCCGCCTGAAGGTAAATTCGTTCCGACCAGCTCATAGTCGTAACCAGCAGGAACAGCAAAATCCAGCTGAATTCTACTCGAACCAGCAGGAACATTCACTGTTGTTGATTCTAGAACGGTACCATCACTTTCTCGTAATTCTACGGTTACATTTCCTCCATTTAATGCATAAACCAAAGCACTTTTTAAGGTAAATGGTACATATGCATGAAAAATATTACCCTGTGTAGATGTAAGATATCCTCCTCCACCAATTCCATTTGAATGTGGCTCTGCAAATAAGGTATTTGTGTAAACGTCCGTGTTACTCGCGTAATAGGTAGTTGTATTGTTCAATATACCAGTATTGTAGCTGTTTCCTATAGAAATCAAAGTGCCATTTTCATCAAACCATTCAACATCACCTGTCGATGTTGCTTCTAGGGTGACAGAATTCCCAGGACAAATTTCAGCATTTGTTACGGTTGGGGGAGAAGGGGCGGCACTATTTACCACATATGGTAATGAGGTCGCAGTTCCACAATAATTTGTAACCGTACACTCATAAGAGCCTGGTTGATTAACACTAATACTTTGAGTGGTTTCACCTGTACTCCATAAATAGTCTGTTCCTGCCGAAGCTGTTAATACAATTGACTGACCTGTACACAAATAACTTGATTCATTAGAATTTATCGTTGGAAGGGCACCAGAGTTCTCTGGAAGTTGTAAAGTTAGCGTTACGGGTACAGCGGTGTAGTTATTGTCTTCGTATTCTTCTTGAAAATAATTGTTTTTGTCAACTTCCATAACTATGTAATAATCACCATTGCAGGTGTTAGGTGGAATATTAATCCACATCCCATCCAACCATTTTCCATAAACATCTGTCCATCCCGAGGAAATACCTTGTTCAACGACAGAACAATTATAATTACCTCCTCCGAGGTTCCAATTGGCAAAATCCGAGTTTGCCATTACATTTCCCCCATTGTATACCGTGTTATCATCTCTACAATGACCGTAATAAGTACTTCCTGTATTACTCCCGCATTGACCATAATCCATTAGGCAAAAACCAATTTTCGCACCGTCTCCAACTATTGGCCAATTTAAAGGATGTGGATCGGAGGTAGGGATACGAAGCGTCATAACTGCCCAATCATCGACATGATTATGCCCGTGACTTTCGTGGTAGGTCATGCTTCCTGTCCATGTATCCTGATAGGACATATTGTTTCCATCTTTAATGTAAATTCGTTGAAGTAACATTTGCTTTGGATTATCAACACCGTTCGGACAAGTAAATGCTCCAGTAGATGCAACACCATATATTGTATCATTACCACAAATAAATGCCCTATTCCCATTAGAATCTTGTCCTCTGACGGTAAAAGAGCCGTGACCAATATTTGGCGTTGATCCTGTTACGCGAAGTCGGCCATCATCTGGACCTTGATTGTTGTAATTTTGTCCGGCACCCGTTTGAGGATATTCTGTCCATCCATTGTCTGCAATACCTTGCCACGAAGCTGTTATATCAGGTAAAAGTAAACAGTTGTTCGTGCCATCTACACATTCACATGAAGTAGCATTTGTAGTTGTACATTGAGAAAAAACGAGTCCGTTGAAGAAAAGGAACAAAAAAAGTGTAAGTATAAATTTCATAGTTTAGGTTTGTTCTTAAAATTACGAAAATCAAGTCGTTCTGCATAATTTTTTCACTAAGACTTCATGACATGGAATTATGAACAAATTGATTTATTTTTGTATCAATGGCATCTCACATTATACTTTTAACTTTTTAACTTTTGTAACATGAAATATATGGCTCCCTTTGTAAATAAATTGAACTTAATTATTGGATTACTTTTCCTTACATCGAATACGCTTGGTTATGCCCAAGAAGTTATTGTTGATGTAAATCCTGATCAGCTAATTACATCCTCTACATCATCATATACAATCGATATGGATGATAATGGAACTGTAGAGTTTTTATTCAGGGTACAAGAGATGAGTGGAGATACAGTTCTGGGAGGTCAGCCATCAACATATGTTGGTGCAAGTGCCATTCTCGGGGCATTGAATGGACAACCCGCAGGGGTTAATGATAATAGTATTTTTACTTTGACCAATTTTGCAGAGGGAGAAATTGTTTCGAGCGCCAATGAGTTTGGTGTGGATACGAGCTATTCTCTAGGTATTAATCTACTCATTGATGCGGGTATTGGAATCTTTCCCTACTTGTATGGAAGCTTTTTAGGTGCCAATAATGCATTTCTTGGTGTTTCATTTGAATCTGAAGGAAACACTCACTATGGCTGGATAGAATTATCAGTCAGTTCTGGTTCGGATTCAATCATTATTCATTCTTATGGTTACAATCAAAGTGTTGAACAACCTGTCGATGTTGGTGGCCTGGGTGCGGTCCCAGCACAAGTTTTAAATGATATCAATGTTTGGAGTAATTACGAAACACTTTTCGTTGAAATTAATTCGAATTTGATTGGGGGACTTTATAAAATTATTTCCGCTGATGGTAAAGCGTATTATTCGGGGAAATTCAGTTCAATAATCAATGAACTCAATCCTAAAGATTTGCCCAGAGGGGTTTATACCTTAATCATTGATTCGGATAAAGATCCTGGGATGAAGAGGTTTTATATTCCTTAATGGCCTCTTTTATATCATGTCATAAAATCTGACATTTAGACATAATTTATACTTCTTTTTTGCTTTTTTGTCATAATTCGACATTGATTCAGGCTATGGCATATTAATTGACCTATCGAAAGAAAAAAATAATATCATGGGAAAAATAATAGGAATTGACTTAGGTACGACGAATTCATGTGTTTCTGTAATGGAAGGTAATGAGCCAGTTGTTATCGCAAACTCAGAGGGAAAAAGAACGACCCCATCTGTTGTGGCTTTTGTTGAAGGAGGCGAACGTAAAGTTGGAGATCCTGCGAAAAGACAAGCCATTACAAACCCTACAAAAACAATATATTCGATTAAGAGATTCATGGGCTCAAGTTTTGACGATTGTAAAAAAGAGGTCAAAAGAATGCCATATGAAGTCATTAAAGGTGACAACAATACACCGAGAGTAAAAATTGATGACAGAAAATATTCGCCACAAGAAATATCGGCTATGATTCTTCAAAAAATGAAGAAAACAGCTGAAGATTACTTGGGCCAAGAAGTAAGTGAGGCAGTTGTGACTGTTCCTGCGTACTTTAACGATTCTCAAAGGCAAGCAACAAAAGAAGCTGGAGAGGTTGCTGGGTTAAGCATTAAAAGAATCATTAATGAACCAACGGCAGCAGCTTTAGCGTATGGTCTTGACAAAAAAGGCGTAGATCAAAAAATTGTAGTATTTGACTTCGGTGGTGGAACACACGATGTCTCCATACTTGAGCTTGGTGATGGTGTATTTGAGGTATTGTCTACCGACGGAGATACACATCTTGGTGGAGACGATGTAGATGAAACAATTATCGAATGGTTGGTTCAAGAGTTTAAAAATGATGAAGGTTTAGATTTGCGCGAAGACCCTATGGCCTTACAAAGACTAAAAGAAGCTGCGGAAAAGGCAAAAATTGAATTGTCATCTACGACTTCAACAGAGATTAATCTGCCTTATATTATGCCGGTAAATGGGATTCCAAAGCACTTGGTAAGAACTTTACAACGCTCAAAATTTGAGCAGTTGATTTCAGAAATAGTTGAAAGAACGATTGCACCGTGTAAATCTGCTCTTAAAAATGCAGGTCTTTCGGCAGGAGATATTGATGAAGTTATCTTGGTTGGAGGATCAACAAGAATTCCTGTTATTCAGGATGCCGTTAAGAACTTTTTTGGGAAGGAACCATCTAAAGGCGTAAACCCTGATGAGGTAGTGGCTATAGGTGCTGCTATTCAAGGAGGAGTTCTTACAGGTGAGGTAAAAGATGTACTTCTTTTAGATGTAACACCACTTTCTTTAGGAATTGAAACTATGGGAGGCGTATTCACAAAATTAATTGATGCGAATACTACGATTCCAGCTAAAAAATCTGAGGTTTTCTCTACAGCTGCTGATAATCAACCTTCTGTTGACATTCATGTACTTCAAGGAGAGCGTTCCATGGCAAATGACAATAAAACTTTAGGAAGGTTCCAGTTGACTGATATTCCTGCTGCACCAAGAGGTGTACCTCAAATCGAAGTAACTTTTGATATTGATGCCAACGGAATCATGAATATTTCAGCCAAGGATAAAGGAACTGGTAAAGAACAATCTATTAAAATTGAAGCTTCTTCAGGTCTTTCAGATGAAGAAATTGAAAAAATGAAAGCTGAAGCTGAGGCTAATGCCGAAGCTGACAAAAAGAAGAAAGAAGAAATCGAATTGGTAAACAAGGCTGATTCAACGATTTTTCAAACTGAAAGACAGCTCAAAGAATATGGAGATAAAATACCAGCTGACAAAAAACAACCTATTGAAGATGCTTTGGCAGAATTGAAAAAAGAATTCGAAGCAAAGAATATCGAGAATCTCGAGCCAGCGATGGAAAAATTAAACAATGTTTTCCAAGCAGCATCTCAAGAAATGTACAATGCTGCGAATGCTGAAGGTGCAAATCCAGCAGGGGATGCAGGAGCTCAGGGAGCTGGCAGCGCAAGCGAAAATCCTCAGGATGAGGTTACAGATGTAGACTTTGAAGAGGTTGACGAAAAGAAATAGTTTAATTTAGGTTAAGGAAAAGGCACCTTGTTAGGTGCCTTTTTTTATTTGGATATGTGGCATTAGTAATGAAATGTTCTCCTGTTTAAAAAAATTGTGTCCACATTCTATTTCTATCAAGGCGTCAGGTTGATTAATTTTTTTTAAAAATAATCTGGCTTGTTTGGTTCGAATCACCTGATCATATCTACCCATAATTATGATAAATCGAAAAGGCTTTGAACTTAGAATATGTTCAATAGCTTTCATGTCAGTTTTAATTTTACGAAATCCTCTCCAAGTGATAGATGCTCTTCGAAAAGATTCCTTAGTTGCAGCAAATTTCTGGATAAAGGAAAATACTTTTGGTCTTACTAATCCTATATTATAGAAGAAACGTGCGCCACTAATAAAGCGTTGTGGATCTTGCTCGAATGATTTCATTAATCTCCTTGCCATCCAATTTCTCGAAGCTCTATTATAGAAGCTATTATAATCCATAGCATCAGGAGAAATAAGATGTATGGATTTTATCTTGTTTTTTTGAAAAGGCACCAAGGATAATACGAATCGTCCTCCTTGTGAAAATGCTACAAAATGAAAATCGGCAATTGATTCCTTTTGAATGATCATTTCAAATATTTGATTGAATGCTTCAACAGTTAAAGGTTCTCTTTCGATACTTTCTTCTGGGAAATTGGATTTACCATGATGGGGAAGTACAATAAGAATTAATCGGTGAAATTCAGTATGTAGAAAATCGAAGTCATCAACCGACCTACCATGTCCGTGAAGACATATAATGTCCTCTTCACCAGACCCTTTTACATAGTATTCAATTTGAAGTTTTTCATTTGAAATAATCATTGACTCCATGTATACTAAAATACGCTTAAGTATCGATTTTTAGAAGCCAAATAGAGTTTAATTAACATTGATTTTAAATTTTGTGTAAAAACAATTTCAATTCTACTACCAACCATGTCTCAATTAAATTAAATTTGCATTCGATTTATTATGTGTACACACGTTTGTTAAATTGAGACCCTATGCCTAAAGATTCTTCTTTAAAATCTATTTTAATTATTGGAAGTGGACCTATTGTTATCGGTCAAGCCTGCGAGTTTGATTATTCTGGTTCACAAGCATCAAGATCGCTTCGTGAAGAAGGAATTGAGGTGACATTGATCAACTCAAATCCGGCCACGATTATGACGGATAAAGTTGTTGCTGATAATGTTTATTTAAAACCACTTGAACCCCAAAGTATTCGGGAAATCCTTGAGAAGCATAAAATTGATGCAGTTCTTCCAACCATGGGAGGTCAAACGGCATTGAATTTATGTATCAAGTGCGATGAAATGGGTATTTGGGAGGATTTTGGTGTAAAAATCATCGGTGTGGACATCAATGCGATTGAGATAACTGAAAATCGCGAGGCATTTAGGGATTTGATGACTGAAATTGGAGTTCCTATGGCTCCTCAAAATACAGCCAAATCTTTTCTTGAGGGAAAGAAGATTGCCCAAGAATTTGGATTTCCATTGTGTATTCGACCCTCATACACTCTTGGAGGTTCCGGAGCCTCTATTCTCCACGAACCAGATGAGTTTGACAACTTATTGGAAAGAGGTCTTCAGTTGTCTCCTATTCACGAAGTAATGATAGATAAAGCATTACTCGGATGGAAAGAGTATGAATTGGAACTTTTAAGAGATTCAAATGATAATGTCGTAATTATTTGTTCGATAGAGAATTTTGATCCAATGGGAATTCACACTGGGGATTCCATAACGGTTGCACCTGCCATGACACTCTCTGATACCACTTTTCAAAGAATGAGAGATATGGCTATTCATATGATGCGTTCAATAGGAGAATTTGCTGGTGGATGTAATGTTCAATTTGCTGTTTCACCTGATGAAAAAGAAGATATCATAGCCATTGAGATTAATCCAAGGGTGAGTAGATCCTCGGCTTTAGCCTCTAAAGCTACAGGGTACCCAATTGCCAAAATTGCCTCAAAATTAGCCATTGGTTATCATTTAGATGAATTAAAGAATCAAATTACAAAGACTACGTCAGCATTATTTGAGCCTACCTTAGATTACGTTATCGTAAAAATTCCACGATGGAATTTCAATAAATTCCCAGGGACAAACAGAAAGCTTGGTCTTCAAATGAAATCAGTTGGAGAGGTAATGGGAATCGGAAGATCGTTTCAAGAAGCTTTACAAAAGGCATGTCAATCCCTAGAAATAAATCGTAATGGTTTGGGAGCTGATGGTCGAGAGCTAACCAATCAAGATGCCATCTTGAAATCACTTGAAAACCCCAGCTGGAATAGACTATTTCACATTTACGATGCTATTAAGCTCGGAATACCATTTAAAACGATTGTAGAAAAAACGAAAATTGATATTTGGTTTTTGAAGCAAATCGAAGACCTTCTCAATTTGGAAAAGCGAATTGAAAGGCAACACATTGAAAATATACCTAAAGAATTATTGTTTGAGGCCAAACAAAAAGGATATGCCGATCGCCAAATAGCGCACCTTTTAAGGTGTCTTGAGTCGGAGGTTTACAAGAAAAGAAATGATTTAGGAATCAAACGAGTATATAAACTAGTGGATACCTGTGCAGCTGAATTTGAGGCGCAGACGCCTTATTATTATTCTACATTCGAATATGAAAATGAAAGTGTAGTTAGCGATCGGAAGAAAGTAGTCGTCTTAGGGTCAGGACCGAATCGTATTGGTCAGGGTATTGAATTCGATTATTCATGTGTTCATGGTGTTCTTGCTGCAAAGGAATGTGGCTATGAAACCGTAATGATCAATTGCAACCCCGAAACGGTTTCAACAGATTTTGATACTGCAGACAAACTTTATTTCGAGCCTGTCTTCTGGGAGCATATCTTTGACATTATTCAACATGAGAAGCCAGAAGGAGTCATTGTTCAGCTTGGTGGACAAACAGCACTTAAATTGGCTGAAAAGCTAGAAAGATATGGTGTAAAAATATTGGGAACTAGCTTTGACGCGCTTGACCTTGCTGAAGATAGAGGTAGCTTTTCAAAGCTTTTGGAATCCAATGATATTCCATTCCCAAAATATGGTGTTGTCGAAAGTGCTGAACAGGCATTAGAGCTTTCTGATGATTTGGGATTCCCTCTCTTAGTAAGACCTTCCTATGTTCTTGGAGGGCAAAAAATGAAAATCGTAATTAATAAAGAGGAGCTTGAGCATCATGTTGTCGATATCCTAAATGAAATGGGGAACAACCAAATTCTTTTAGATCATTTTTTAGGAGGTGCGATAGAAGCAGAAGCAGATGCCATTTGTGATGGTGAAGATGTATATATTATTGGAATCATGCAGCATATAGAGCCAGCTGGTATTCATTCTGGCGATTCTTATGCAGTTCTTCCTCCTTATAATTTGGGAGATTTTGTAATGACTCAAATTGAAGATATTACTAAAAAGATTGCCATCGAACTAAAAACTGTTGGTCTCATTAATATCCAATTTGCCATTAAAGACGATAAAGTATATGTAATTGAGGCCAATCCTCGGGCTTCAAGAACGGTGCCTTTTATTGCAAAAGCATATGATGAGCCTTATGTTAATTATGCAGCAAAAGTGATGTTAGGAGAGAAAAAAGTACGCGACTTTGATTTTACACCCAAGAAAAAGGGATATGCCATCAAAATACCGGTATTCTCTTATGGAAAATTCCCTGATGTCAAAAAAGAATTAGGTCCTGAAATGAAATCAACTGGAGAGGCAATTAGGTTTATTGAGAACCTAAAAGATCCTTTTTTCACAAAGATATATTCTGAAAGAAATATGCATTTATCTCGATAATCAATTTTATCGGAATTGGCATTAGTCGTTTTTCTATATTTGTAGAATGCTTAGTGTAGACGAGATAATGAAGCCTGTAAAAACCGAATTGAATGAATTCGAGGCTCATTTCGAAAACGCACTAAAGTCTAATGTTCCCTTATTGGATAAGGTCACCCATTACATTGTTAAAAGAAAGGGAAAGCAGATGAGGCCACTCTTTGTTTTTTTGAGTGCCAAAATGCTAGGAGAGATTAATGAAACCACCTACAATGCTGCGTCATTAGTGGAACTCTTGCATACTGCAACTATCGTGCATGATGATGTTGTTGATGATGCCAATGAAAGAAGAGGTTTTTTCTCTGTTAATGCTTTGTGGAAAAATAAAATTGCTGTACTCGTAGGTGATTATATGCTTTCAAAAATCTTGTTGCTTTCTCTAGAAAAGGAAAACACAGAATTACTATCGATTGTGGCACGCTCTGTTAAAGAAATGAGTGAAGGGGAACTTCTACAAATTGAAAAGTCAAGAACTTTAGATATTACTGAGGAAGAGTATTTTGAGGTGATTCGAAAAAAAACAGCTTCTTTAATTTCAACATGTTGTGAAGCAGGAGCTATTAGTGTAGAGTCTAATGAGCATCGTGAGAACATGAGAAAATTTGGAGAAAAAGTAGGGCTTGCCTTTCAAATTAAGGATGATATTTTTGATTATGGTTCTCCGAATAACATTGGTAAACCTACAGGCATAGACATCCGAGAGCAAAAATTAACACTCCCTCTTATATACACGCTGAGGAATGCCCCTTTAAAGGTTCAAAAGGAGCTTAAAAGAATCATCAAAAACAAAAATGAGGAAGCCAAGATGATTAAACGTGCAACCCAACTTGTTATCGAACATGGTGGTATAAGCTATGCTTTTGATCGTATGAACGCGCTTGCTGAAGAGGCAAGAGAGCTTTTAAAGGAATATCCTGATAATGAGTCTAAATTGGCATTGCTTGGATTGGTAGATTACACAATAAACAGAGAAAAATAGATGAAAAGTTATTGGATTTATATTATATTCATATTTGTGCTTTGTGCATGTGGCGAGAATGCTTCTACTGAATCAAATAAGATAAATTCGGATACTAATGTGGAGGATGAATCCGATGCTAAAACTGGATTGTATAAACCCGGTTTAATTGATACAATTGATTACCAATATCAAGAGTGGTATCCAGGACGTAATCAGTTGAAGATTGAAGGAATGTTTGATGAACAATACAAAAGACATGGTAAATGGGTATTTTATGACAAGAATGGAATAGAACTTTCCATGACAACATATACACATAACCTAAAACAAGGATTTTCAATCGTAAAGCACCCAAACGGAGTTATCTATTATCGAGGTGAATATAACCAAGATAAAAAGGTAGGCTTATGGACATTTTATAATGACAAAGGAGAAAAGATAAATGAGATAAATTATGATGCTGAATGAGTAAAATCCCCTCACATATTGTTGATGAAATTATGCAGACAGCTCTTGTAGAGGAGGTAGTTGGAGAGTTTGTTCAGTTGAAAAGAGCGGGTTCGAATTTGAAAGGTTTAAGTCCATTTACGGATGAGAAAACTCCTTCTTTTGTTGTTTCTCCTGCCAAGCAAATTTTTAAATGTTTTTCGACTGGAATAGGGGGGACGGTGGTTACTTTTCTCATGGAAAAAGAACACTTCACTTATCCAGAGGCCTTGCGTTGGCTCGCTGATAAATATGGTATAGAAATTCCAGAAGCGAGAAAACAAACAAAAGAAGAGCTTGAAAGTATTTCAGAAAAGGAAAGCTTATTTGTTATTAATGACTTTGCCAATCAATATTTTCAGAACAATATGCATTCTCGGGATGAGGGCAGGTCAATTGGTCTGAGTTATTTCGCCGAAAGAGGTTATGATTCAGAAATTATCGAAAAATTTCAGCTGGGTTATTGTATGGATAAGAGTGATGATTTCACCAAGGCGGCAATAAAAAAAGGATACAAAAAGGAATACCTATCCAAGGTGGGTCTAATCAAGGCTAAGGAGGACCGAACTTTTGATTTTTATCGAGGTAGAGTTATTTTTCCAATTCACAGTATATCTGGAAGGGTTCTTGGCTTTGGTGGAAGAACACTGAAAAATGACAAAAAAGTTGCAAAATACTACAACTCCCCGGAAAGTCCCATTTATAATAAAAGCGAGATTTTATATGGCTTATATTTTTCAAAAGGTGAGATTATCAAAAAAGATGAATGCTTATTATGCGAGGGATATACAGATGTCATTTCGTTATTTCAATCAGGAATTCAAAATGTTGTTTCTTCCTCGGGAACATCCCTTACAAAAGAGCAGGTTCGACTTGTTAAAAGATATACTCAAAACTTAACCATTTTGTATGATGGGGATGCTGCGGGTATTAAGGCCTCATTTAGAGGGATAGATCTCATTTTGGAAGAAGGTTTGAATGTACAAGTTGTGATGTTCCCTGACGGAGAAGATCCGGATTCATATGCAAAAAGCCATTCGAATGAAGAATTGGCTGAATTAATTGAAAAAAGTAAACAAGACTTCATCACCTTCAAGGCATCAGTTCTAATGACAGGAATGGATGATGATCCGATAAAAAAATCGAAATTAATTAGGGAGGTGGTACAATCAGTTTCCTTGATTCCGGATCAAATAACAAGAAGTATTTATGTACAGGAAGTCGCTAAAAAATTCGATATGCAAGAGCGTACCATATCGAATGAGCTTATTAAATTACTTAGGTCAAAAGCAAATAAAGGGGAGCGATTCTCTACGCAATATGAGCCTCAAGAATCTGTACCGAAAGTACAAAATCAATCATCTTTAGCTCAAAAGTCAATCAAGAATGAAGAATATGAATTGGATTTGATTCGATTTATGATTCTCTTTGGTTCAGAGGAAGTACTCATACCAAGCAATGAAAATGAAAAAAAATGTTGTGTAATTGAGCTGATTTGTAATGAACTCTCAAAAGATGAATTGACATTTGATAATGAGCAATATCGTCAGATATATGATATGTTCGAAAAAGGCATTGAAGAAAATGTCTTATTAACAGCTTCGTACTTTAAAAAATTAGAGAATCAAAGTATTGTATCTTTTGTTTCAAGTCTTGAGAGTAATGAGATAGAATTGAGCTATAACTGGATTCAGAAATATAATATTTATACAAAATCTGAAAGTGATAATTTGTACAAATCAGTTATGAATTCTATTTATAACTTTAAATATCATAAAGTGGACGAGTTGTTATTGAAAATTAAGAATGAAATTAAAAATTCAAAAAGCAGTGATGATGAAATGCTGACTTTATTAGGAGAGCAAATGAGTTATGAAAGAATAAAAAAAATGCTTTCAGATAAATTAGGTAGAATAATTTTAAAATAAATGACAGATTCTCTTTTTAGTTTAGGGCCATTTGATTTAAATATTTGGAATGTTATTTTCCTGATTTTTCTTTTTTTCATTGCTTACAGGGGGAGAAAGGTAGTTCATGGGATTTTAAATAAATATGTTCGAAAAACAGAAATACGAATTCAAGGAAAGAGACTTGCCTGGCTGAAGTTTTTAAGTCAAAGTATATACCTTTTAGCCTTTTACATTGCAATATTGAGCCTAAGAATCAATAATCCTGGAGTGGGCTTTGATGACCTATTGAATTACCCAATCATTCAATTTTCATCAATTAAGATAGCGTTCTATCATATTATTGTAATCATTACAGTGCTTTTCTCAGCGCGGATAGCTGTTTTCTTTAGCCGATTATACATTGCCCGAAAACTGAAGGATAATACAAAATATAATG
>WTIB01000328.1 GCA_011522905.1 Crocinitomicaceae bacterium
ATTAATTAGTGAAACAAATATATGAAATTCAAAAGTATTATGCATGCATAATTAAATTAAATTTTCAATTTCATTCGATAATCGTTCATAAAATAGCCATTACCTATGTCTAAATCGACTTCCTCAACGATAGAAAAACCCTTTTTTTTATAAAAATGAACAGCGGGGTTTGTTCTGTTTACAAATAAGTCAAGCTGTGTCATTTTATTTTGACGTCCTATGTCAATTGCATACTTCAGGAGGGTTTGTCCAATACCTTTTTTTTGTTGCTCATGATGCACATACAGCTTGTGAATGCGGATGTTTGATTTCTTCTTTTTTATTTCATAGGATATAAATCCAAGAAAGGTATCTTTTTCTTTGTAAACCGCATACTTGTGACCATTTTGGTGGTTCTCTCGAAGTTTATTTTGGTTATACATCCATTCAAGCATGTATTTGATTTGCTTTTGGCTGATCATTGTCCTAAAACTAACGGGCCAAATGATTTTAGCCAAATCCTCTATAATATGAAGCTCTGATGCGCTTAATTCTTCGATCAAGGTTATTTTTTTATAAATGGAATGACATGATTCCTATGATTCGATTGAAAGGAAATAAAATAAATTCCTGGTTGAAGCCGATTGCAATTCACATGATTTCCATTTCTTTCTATCTGATATATTTTTCCGGATAGATCTCTCAATGCAATTGAGCTTACTTCCACGGGAATATCTATAAACAATTCATCTTGGACAGGGTTGGGATAAATCAGAATTTCGTTGCTTCCTTGAAGATTTTGGACTTGATTCAATAATACGGCCTGTTCTACAGCAGCAAGTGCATTTACTTTTCCATGTCCCCATGTTGGATCTCCACCCGCTGGTAATATACCCGTTTTATTATCCTCACGAGCAGTCTGCAGAAGAACATCTTTAACAGTACTTGCTGAAATATTTGGATGGGCGTCTAAAATAAGTGCGGCTACCCCAGTCACCATAGGTGCAGCCATGGAGGTTCCTGAAAGTCGGGCAAATCTGTATATTTTGTTGTTAAACTCTACACTTCCTATAGATGTGTATTGTCCATCTGTGAAAGAGGAGAGAGCTGCAGCTATAGCCACTCCAGGAGCGGCAATATCCGGTTTCATTTCACCATCAAACCTAGGGCCTCTACTTGAAAATGAAGCGATTCCTCCGCCGATTGGGTTTCCTCCTGGACTTGTCCATCCAGTCGCATATGCCGCAACACTAACCACGTCATCGGCACAAGAAGGTTCGCTTATTCCATTTTCATTATCGCCTGCGATTGATCCGGTTTGAAATGAAGTAAAAGGCATGCCCCAATTCCCAACATCATTACTGAGCTCCGTGACATTCCAGTAGTGAACTAAGCCTTCTGTCGCTGTAGATTTCAGCATGACCCGAAGAGAGGGGTTGGTACATTTCACCCTGAATCTCATTTGTGGTCTTTCGTTCAGCGGGTGAGCCGCATCAGCTGATATATTGTACCAAATGGTATCCGTAATGGCTACAATAAAGGTGTCAATATATTGACTTGTTGTAAGCGTGTTGTAGTATGGTGATTCAGTAAGAATGTCACCCGCAACATTTTTGATTTGAATTTGATTGGAAAAAGCGTTTCCCACCTCACCCCAGGCATGAATACTCTGTCCCCACATATATTGATGTGAGCTATAAGAATAAAAGTTAATTCTTGACTCTACAGTATCAGAATTGTATTGATGTTTGATGTGAAAATTAACGTCGCCATTGTTACCTCCAGAATTTACAAATACAACGCCCAGGTCTGTGTAAGCTGAAATTGCAGTACTCAAAACGGAGTTCCCGTCGAGCGTTCCAGCATGATATAAGCCCCAGCTCATATTTACCACAAGCCTTTTCCCTTCTTCCAAGGACTTTTGATACATCCATTCCCAAGCATCCAGTACTGCGCCTTCATCTACCAAAAAGGTGACAAATAAAAAATTAACACCTGGAGCAATACCGCTAAACTCTGTACCAGCACCAGTTCCTCCTGCAATGGAGGCCACGTGGGTTCCGTGAGTTGAGTAGCTATAAATATTAGAGGTATCACTTCCGGCTTGCAATAGACTATTTACATCAGCATATTCCGTACCATAAGGAAAGTTTTGAGGTGAAGGGCCAGATAATTTATATTGGTCCCAGGCAGCTATGATTCTTGTTTGCTGTAAAGCCGTATCGTAAAATACGGGGGAGGTATAATCAAACCCCCAATCTGTAACACCTACTATTACGTTATCACCGTAATAACCCTGAGGAAGGTTTCCAAGTCCCATGTGAACGGAATCGGCTCTCACATCCGATACTGCCTTATCTAATGCACAATTCATTTTTTTTGAAATGCTCAAAAAACTCAAACCTTTAAGCTCTTTTGCTATTTGTAGTTTTTCTATGGGAACTTTTAGGGTAAACAACTGATTTACGGTAGAATGAACAATGCATCCTTGTTTTTTTAATTTCTTGATATCAAAATCAGGATTGGTTTTCCCAATAAATGAAAGATAGTTTCGTCCATTGATGGTTTGTATCGGAAACTTTTTCTTCAATGAAATCATTTCTTCCTCAGAATCAAGAGAAATAATTTGCTCGAGATCAGATAGGTCGTTTGCACTCATATAATTCTGTGAAAACATATGAATTGGAACAATAAAAATGATCAAGGAGCTTAGGATTGCACGGTGTAGATAATTCATACTTCAAATTTAATCAAATTGCTTTGTTATTCATTTTGTGTAATCAATTCAATATGAAATGTTAATAGAAATATGCTCAACATGTTTCATATTCACGAATTAATTCGAAATTAGTGTTATGGTATTAAATCGCATTTGGTTTGGAATGTTTCTGATTGCCATCTCTCTTGGTTTTTATAAAACATTCGTTTTGGGAGACTATACAGTTATGAAAAATATGATTGATAGTCTTTCTTCATCTGCTAAAGTTGGATTTGAGCTATCGCTCTATCTTACCGGAGCTATGTGTTTGTGGCTCGGGATTATGCGAATAGGAGAAAATGGTGGTGCCATTGGATTGCTTACGAGAGCGGTTTCACCATTGTTTTCAAAATTGTTTCCTGATATTCCTAAGGACCATCCTTCAATTGGTTCGATGATGATGAATTTTAGTGCAAACATGTTAGGCCTAGATAATGCAGCAACTCCTTTGGGCCTGAAAGCAATGAAAGAGCTTCAAGAGATCAATCCCGATAAAGAGAGAGCCTCCAATGCTCAAATTATGTTTTTGGTATTGAATACTTCGGGACTTACCATTATTCCCATTTCTATTTTTGCCTTAAGGTCAGGGGCTGATTCCCCAACTGAGGTCTTTTTACCCATTCTTATTTCGACATTTATTGCTTCATTGGCAGGATTGCTCTTTGTAGCTTTTAGACAACGAATCAACTTACTAAATGGGGTAGTGCTCTCTTATATCGGAGGATTAACTTTACTTATTGGTCTTATGCTTTTTTATGTTATTAAGCATCCCAGTCAGGGTGAAGCTGTATCTGTAATTGTGGGTGGAGGAATTATGTTCGGTATTATTTCTGCTTTTATCTTGTTAGCGATTAGAAAAAAAGTAAACGTTTATGAGTCATTTATAGATGGTGCAAAAGGAGGATTTAATGTGGCTATTGGTATTATACCTTATTTGATTGCCATACTTTGCGCTATTGCTTTATTCAGAGCTTCTGGAGCATTAGATGGTATTTTAGATGGTGTTCGTTGGCTTGTATTGAGTATTGGCTTGACCGTTACGGAATGGGTAGATGCGCTACCAGTAGCATTTATGAAGCCATTAAGTGGAGGAGGAGCAAGGGGTGCTTATGTAGAGGTCATGACAAATTTCGGTATTGGTTCCCTTCAAGAGCGAATTGCAGCGACCATGCAGGGAAGTACCGAAACTACTTTTTATGTGCTTGCTGTATATTTTGGTTCGGTTGGCATAAAGAAAACGAGATATGCTGTTACAGCAGGGCTTTTTGCTGATTTAATTGGAATCATAGCTGCTATAATAGTTTCCTATATATTCTTTGGGTAATGGCAGGTTTATTTAATCGAAATAAAAAGCAAAAGCAATCGGAACCTAAGAAGGCCAAAGTCAAATTGATGCCTATTAATTACTCCAATATGGTAATTTTAGCTTGGGCTAAAGCAATAGAGGGTGACCTTGGGTTACAAAAGTGGCTGAAAGAAAATGATTACGAAGAGCTGGTACATTCTGTATATGCCATTCGATTGAAAGAGGATTCCCGAGACTGGTTGATGGAAAATGGATATGCGCACCTCATGGCAATGATTAATGCTTGTGAAGGCAATCCTAATGCGCAAAATTGGTTATTAGGCCATAAGTTTCATAACCTATATCATGTGGCCAGGGCTGTTGATCATGAACATACAAGCTGGAAATGGTTGGCAAAGAATAAAAGAACGCAGTTGGCCATTTTAGCCAAGAGTATTCAAAAAGTAAAAGACGATATTGAGGAACGTCACAACGATATTCATTCCATCAATAAGGATTAGACTTTAAACTCAAGTAATCACATCATTTATACGTAATCTTATTTGTAATGGGGTCGTATGTGACAGTGAGTGGGCTTGCACTTAGAC
>WTIB01000271.1 GCA_011522905.1 Crocinitomicaceae bacterium
ATACCCTCACTTACTCAAGGAGTGTTCAGATGCCCCTATAACCCTATACTACAAAGGAAATAAACCGATACAAGGCAAGTTGGTCTCTGTGGTCGGAACAAGAAGGGCCTCTTCATATGGAAAACAAATGGTTGAAAAGCTTATTTCGAGTTTTGAAAATCAAGAAGTAATAATCATTAGTGGTTTGGCGAGTGGGATTGACACCTATGTTCATGAATGCTGCTTAGAATACAATATCCAAACTATTGGAGTACTTGGTCATGGATTAAATACCATTTATCCCAAAATGAATCGAAACTTAGCTGGAAAAATGACAAGAAATGGAGGCCTACTTACCGAATTTGGTATTGATCACCAGATTACAAAATACAGTTTTCCAAAAAGAAACAGAATCATTGCAGGAATGTCTCAGGCCACTATAGTCATTGAATCTCCAAAATACGGAGGAGCAATAATTACAGCTGAAATAGCTAATGGATATAATCGTGAAGTAATGGCAGTCCCCGGCTCTGTTTTCTCAAATTTATCAGAAGGATGCAATGAATTAATTAAGAAAAATAAAGCGCATCTATTAGAAAATACCGCTGATTTCTTCGAACTTATGAATTGGGAAAAAACTTCGAAAAACAATGAAACCAAAATTCAATTAACCCAAAATGAATCTGTAATTGTTAATTTACTTGACAGAGAGGAAGGGATTCACTTTGATGAGCTGGTTGCGCTTTCAAGGTTTTCAGTATCACAGTTGCATGGGCTCATCTTAAACTTAGAACTTAGACAAATTATACGAGCACTTCCGGGCTCGATATTTAAACTCGATCAGCCCATAACTCAATTAGATATGGTATAAAAACTATAGCTCCAACGACTACACTCATTATTGAAGAAATCAATACTGCTGCTGCGGAAATGTCTTTTACTTTTCCAATCAGGACATCATAATTCGGAGAAATATGATCACCTAATTTTTCTATAGCCGTATTGAAAACCTCACAAATTAAAACCAAAAAAGAACAGCTTAATATGGCAATCCATTCTAAGTTGGTGAGGCCAAAAAACACTCCAAATAAAATTACGATAACAAAAGCAAAAAGATGAATTCTAAAGTTTTGTTCACTCTCAAAGACCGAGCTTAATCCATAATAGGCGGCTTTAAAACGATTTTTTTTTCTCATTTCCTTATGATATCTGAATTCAAGAGCTAAAATACATTAATTTTACCTCAAGTTCTTTAAATAAACTTATGAAGAAAGGTGGAGGGATTGGCCCTGGGAAACCTTGGCAACCTGCATGTTCAAGTGAAAAGGTGCCAAATCCACTCGGTACTACCGAAAAGATAAGCTGACCTCTTTATCCTTTACTTCCTGACAATTAATATGAAAGAGACTATTGAATCACTTATTGGTAAACGAATTTTAATTTTGGATGGCGCCATGGGAACAATGATCCAAAGACATGACTTGGAGGAATTTGATTTCAGAGAAGGCGCATTTGAAAACCATCACAAACCGCTGAAAGGCAACAATGATTTGTTGTCAATTACCCGTCCCGAAATAATTAAGGATATACATCGAAAATATTTTATTGCAGGAGCAGATATTGTAGAAACGAATACATTTTCAGGAACCTCGATTGCCCAAGCAGATTATGATTTGGAAAGTGCAGTTTATGACATCAATTTCTCAAGTGCTAAAATTGCAAAAGAGGTAGCTCAAGAATTTACAGACAAACCCCGATTTGTTGCTGGATCTATTGGTCCAACAAATCGAACGGCATCCATTTCTCCAGATGTAAATGACCCTGGTTATAGGGCGGTAAGTTTTGATGATTTGGTTGCTGCATACAAGGAACAAATATCAGCATTAATAGAAGGTGGAGTAGATATTCTTTTGGTTGAAACAGTATTCGACACATTAAATGCAAAGGCAGCATTATATGCCATTCAAGAGGTGTTTGACGAAGAAAAAGTAAATCTTCCCATTATGGTTTCTGGTACGATAACAGATCAAAGTGGTAGAACATTAACAGGTCAAACTACCGAAGCCTTTTTAATCTCCTTATCTCATATGCCGCTTTTAAGTATTGGATTGAATTGTGCTCTTGGTGCCAATTTAATGAGACCCTATCTTCAAATTCTGAACCAAACATCACCATTCAACGTAAGTGCTCACCCAAATGCAGGTCTGCCGAATGAATTCGGTGAATATGATGAAACACCAGAAATGATGGCTGATCAAATTGAAGTATTTTTAAAGGAGGGATTGGTGAACATTATTGGAGGTTGTTGTGGTACAACCCCCGAACACATCTCTGAAATTGCCGAAAGAGCAAAAAAATATAACCCAAGAAAGATAAGCTAATGTCTATTGCAACACTTAAATTATCAGGTCTTGAACCATTAATTGTAACCAAAGAAAGCAACTTTGTTAATGTTGGGGAAAGAACCAACGTCACTGGTTCTCGTGCATTTCTTCGAATGATTCAGGCAGGTGATTATGAGTCTGCATTAGCAGTAGCATTAGATCAAGTAAATGGAGGTGCTCAAATTATTGACGTAAATATGGATGAGGGAATGATTGATGGTGAAGAGGCCATGGTCAAGTTCCTGAATTTAATCGCCTCGGAACCGGATATTGCAAGAGTACCGGTAATGATTGATAGCTCAAAATGGGAAATCATCGAGGCTGGACTGAAATGTATCCAAGGTAAAGGGGTTGTGAACTCCATTTCTCTCAAAGAAGGTGAAGAAGAATTCATTCGACAAGCCACAATAATCAAAAGGTATGGCGCTGCCGTTATTGTTATGGCCTTTGATGAAAAAGGCCAAGCCGACAATTATGAGCGAAGAATTGAAATTTGTGAGCGTTCTTATCAAATTCTCACGGAAAATGTTGGCTTTAATCAAAATGATATCATATTCGATCCTAATATTTTCCCTGTAGCAACAGGGATGGAGGAACACAATAACAACGCCTTAGACTTTTTTAAGGCAACAAAATGGATTAAAGAAAATCTACCCGGAGCACATGTCAGCGGAGGGGTTTCCAATGTTTCATTCTCATTTCGAGGAAATAACCGAGTAAGAGAGGCCATGCATTCCGCCTTTTTGTATCATGCCATCGGCAACGGGATGGACATGGGTATTGTCAATCCTACAATGCTCGAAATATATGCGGATATCGATAAGGAACTTTTAAAATATGTTGAGGATGTCTTACTGAATAGAAGAGAGGATGCAACCGAAAGGCTATTGAACTTTGCTGAAACCGTAAAAGGTGAGGGTAAGAAAAAAGAAATCGATTTAAGCTGGAGAAATGGAAGTGTACAGGAACGCTTATCCTATGCATTAGTAAAAGGAATTGTGGAATATATCGATGTTGATGTAGAAGAATGTCGACAAAAATATAAGCGACCGATTGAGGTCATTGAAGGTCCGCTAATGGACGGCATGAACGTGGTTGGAGATTTATTTGGAAGTGGTCAAATGTTTCTTCCTCAGGTAGTCAAATCAGCAAGAGTAATGAAAAAAGCGGTGGCCTATCTTTTACCATTTATTGAAAAAGAGAAAGGAGGTAAACAGCAGTCTTCAGGTAAGATTCTTTTGGCAACGGTTAAAGGAGACGTGCACGATATAGGGAAGAATATTGTTGGTGTTGTTCTCGGGTGCAATAATTATGAAATTATTGATTTAGGAGTTATGGTTCCAGCCCAAAAAATAATCGATACAGCAATAAAAGAAAATGTCGATGTCATTGGCTTAAGCGGTCTGATCACTCCGTCTCTAGATGAAATGGTTCATGTAGCTAAAGAAATGGAAAGAGCCAATATGAAAACACCACTCCTTATTGGTGGAGCGACAACCTCTCGAGTACATACCGCAGTAAAAATTGACGAGCATTACAATTTGGGTAATACCATACATGTACTTGATGCTTCCCGTTCAGTGACCGTTGTAGAAAGCTTATTGGGTAATAAAAAACAGACTTTTATTGACAATTTAAAAATTGAATACGACACAGTCAGAAAAAATCATGCCTCACATGTTCAAAATAAATCACTTGTAGATATTGAAACTGCCAGAAAAAATAAATTAGAGCTCTCGTTTAACAATGATATTATTAGTAAACCAAAAAATATTGGGGTACAGGTTTTAAATGATATTACGGTATCTGAGATTATACCCTACATTGATTGGACACCATTTTTTCAAACCTGGGAATTACATGGAAGATACCCGAATATTCTGAACGATGAACTTGTTGGGAAGGAGGCTTCCTCATTGTTTGAAGATGCGCAACAAATGCTCACAAAGATTGTTTCTGAGTCTTGGTTAAGCGTCAAAGCTGTTTATGGGATTTTTCCAGCAAATTCAGTAGGAGATGATATTGAAATTTATGCAGACATCAGCCGAAGCGAAATATTACACACCCAGCACACCCTTCGTCAGCAAACTAAAAAAGCAAAGGGTCAACCAAATTTAGCATTGTCGGATTTTATTGCTCCTAAAGAAAGTGATATCATAGATTATATTGGTGGCTTCGCCGTGACTTCTGGTTTGGGAATTGAAAAATATATTGAGGCGTTTGAGAACGATCACGACGATTATAACTCAATCATGCTCAAAGCCCTTGCAGATAGGTTGGCCGAGGCCTTAGCAGAATATTTACACGAGCGCGTTCGCACAAGCTATTGGGGGTATTCAAAAAATGAAAGGCATTCCAATGAAGAACTGATTCAAGAAAAATACAGAGGTATCAGACCTGCACCGGGTTATCCAGCATGTCCAGATCACACAGAAAAAATAGGACTATTCAATATTTTAAAAGTAAAAGATAACATTGGAGTTGATCTTACGGAAAGCCTAGCAATGACACCTGCATCCTCAGTGAGCGGATGGTATTTTGCACACCCAAATTCTAAATACTTTGGTGTGGGAAAGGTTAATAGAGAACAAATTAAGGATCTTGCCGTTAGAAAGAATAAGAAGTTACAGGATATCGAAAAATGGTATTCATCAATTTTAATCTGATGAAAAAGCATCTAAATAGGCAGATTATTCGTCTTTTTTATACATTTACGCGACTAAACTATGCTTAAATTAATTTCTCTCCTGTTTACAGGCTTGTTTTGTATATATGCAAGTCTTGCCCAGGCGCCTATCGCAGACTTTACTGCAGCGCCCCTAAGTGCATGCGTTGGAGAGACGATTAGTTTCACCAACAACTCATCCACAAATGGAGGATCTGATATTCAAGGATATGGATGGGATTTTGGAGATGGAAATGCATCTACTGATGAATCACCACAACACATCTATTCGCTACCAGGAACATATACCATAACATTGGTAACTACAAATATTACTGGTGAAGCTGATGCAGAGGTTAAGCCTAATTATATTACGATTTTACCATCACCTTCCGTTGGCTTTACTCCATTGGGCTTAGGTTGCACTGTGCCTTTAACTCTAAGCTTTCAGAATAATTCTGATTCGGGCAACGAATACAACTACGAATGGGATTTTGGAAATGGAAATACCTCCTCTGATGAAACACCTCCTGATCAAACCTATTCTTCGGCAGGGACCTATTCCATTTCACTTAGTGTTGTAAATACTGACAACTCGTGCTCCAGCTTATATGAGGAGGACATTACGATTTCAAACTATCAGGCAGACTTTTCTTTTCCAGCTACAGTTTGTGTTGGTGAATTAGTTGAATTTACGGATAATTCTACAGCCGGGGCTAATCAATGGGATTGGAATTTTGGTGGGCAAGGGAGTAGTAATGAACAAGATCCATCATTTACTTTTGCAGCACCAGGAACATACACCATACAAATGGCATCTGATAATACCAATTCTGGTTGTTCAGGGAGTGTTTCCGCGGATATAACAGTAGAGGATACCCCTATTCCTTCCTTTACTTCTGATATTACCACAGATTGTTCGCCTGCAACCGTTAACTTTATTAACACCTCACCCGCAGGTGTTGAATTTCAATGGGACTTTGGTAATGGCCAAACATTTTCAGGGCAAAATCCCCCTTCACAAATCTACAATGCAAGTGGTAGCTATACAGTATCTCTTTCAATGGTTACTGCCAATGGATGTGCTGGTGTTACGACTGTTACCGATTATATTTTTATCGAAGATATTACACCTTACATCGTAGCCGATGTAACTGGTGGTTGTAATCCATTAGACGTTCAATTCAGTGATACATCAACTGCTCCAAATCCATTAAACCCAATAACAGACTGGGAATGGGACTTTGGTAATGGTCAGACATTTTCAGGTCAAAACCCACCAATACAGACTTACACAAATGGGCTATACGATGTCAGTTTAAATATTTCTACAGCGTCCGGATGTGAAGGATCAATTTCTCTCTCAGAATATATTTCGGTTGGAGAAATAAACTCCCTTGACTTCACAGTGGATACAACCATTAATTGTATTAAGACCGATTTTAATTTTAACTCTTTTATTACCACAACTCCGAGCTTTCCTGACTCTTCAGAAATCAATTATTTTTGGGATTTTACGGATGGTACATCAACTGAGGCTAATCCCACATTTCAATATACCTCAGACACCGGCTATTTTGATGTTCTTTTGGTTGTTGATTATAGAGGATGTATTGATTCTTTACAAATTGATTCTTTGATCTACATCAATGCTCCAGTTTCAAAATTTGAGCCTGATGAAGCCCTTTATTGTAATCCCGGTTCTTTTCCTGTTGAAGTTGATTTTACGGATGAAGCCGTACATGGCGTGACTGATGATGATATCCTGATGATTTGGGAATGGGGTGATGGAATGCCCAATGACACTTTGGATGATCCAGAATTGGATGATTTGGATATGGGAAGTTTTAGTCATTCGTTTTCGGAATATGGAACATATACCATTGAACAAGTCATACATAATTATACAACGGGATGTAGTGATAGCTCAACTAGGGAGGTGCATATTTCCACGGTTAGTCCGGCATTTACACTGTCAAATGATTCAATATGTTCAGGTGACTCATTGTTCATGTTTGATGCAAGTACTTCATGGTCTGATCCACCAACACCACATCCATTGACCGCTTGGGAATATAATATGGGTAACGGCGACGTCATTAGTGATGGGCCTAACATAGGGTATTCTTATCCAGCTTCGGGAAATTATACCATTACTTTAAATGCAATAAATAGTGTTGGCTGTTCGGCTACAACTACCTTACCAGTTACTGTCTTGGCCAATCCTTTTGCAGTGCTTTCTCCTGACAACAGTGTGGGCTGCTCTCCATTTTTAGTCACTTTTTCAAACAATTCCATATCACTAAATGGACTTGACCTCACCTCTTTTGAATATACATTTACAGATGATACTTCTACAGTAATTGTCAATAACAATAACCCAATTGAACATACTTTTAATGGTTCAGGCATTTATTACGGTCAACTTGTAGCCATCGATGAATTTGGATGCCGTTCGACCCCTGCATCGATTCCAATTACCATTACAGAACCAAACGCATTTTATTCTGTGCAAAATGTCATCTGCAATGGAGGAAATATCATTACTTCTAATGCCTCTGATGGTCTAGAACCCTTAAGCTATGAATGGCTCGTTGACGGTGAACCATTTTCCGTTGAAGCAAATCTAAATACAGAATTTAATGAGACTAATGTGCCTTTTGGTGAGACGAGTCTTATACATGATCTTGCTCTAATAGTAACTGATGGAAATGGATGTACCGATACCGCAGTGAATTTGATAACCGTATCCATACCAACCGCATTTCCTACATATGAGTTTACAGGTGCAGCTATAAATTCTGAAGGCGAGTATACCTGTCCACCTATATTCGGAACTTATGTGGATTCCTCTTTTTCTTACGGACCAATCCAATCATGGATATGGAATTTTGGTAATGGAAATCAATCCATATTGGAGGACCCGAGTAATACTTATGCACTTCCCGGAACGTATTCATTAACGCTATCAGTAACCGACTCATATGGCTGCACGGATGATACCATTTTAGTGGACTATATTACCGTAGGTGGACCAAGTGGTGACCCTAGCTGGTTTCAAACCGCAGGTGAATGTGCACAAGGAGCCAATTTTGTCATGAATGACCCTGTTGATATTGCTTCAATTTCTTGGAATCTCGGTGATGGGAATTTGATGATGGATACCTTAAGTTTTTTCTATAATTACCCCGAACCAAACACTTACTTCCCTGAGGTTACCATTATGGATGCCTTAGGTTGTGAAGTCATATATCCATTGAATGAAATTACAGTTTCTGACGATGGGTTGAATGCATTTTTCACCGCAACACCCAATCCAGCCGAACCAGATGAACTGATCACCTTTGTTGATGGATCGAGCTTCGATGGATCTCCCATTATTAGCTGGGAATGGGATTTCGGAAACAATAATTTAATCTTTAGCGGAACCAGTGAAACACAAACACAAAGCTATACCCTAAGTGGAGAATACCCTGTAACCTTGACCATTACAGATGCAATAGGCTGTGTTGATGAATACGAGTTATTGATAAATGTCAATGACCCCGACATTTGGGTTCCTAATGTTTTCACTCCCAATGGAGATGGTGTAAATGATGAATTTAATCTCCCGTTCGACGGATTTAAATCTTATAATATTGTGATTATTAATAGATGGGGTAATGTCATGTGGGATAAAACAGATCAAACCGGAATATTACTCTGGGACGGAACAGATAATGGTGGTGAAAAATGTACGGATGGTGTATATTTTTATAAACTCAATGGAGAAATGCTAGGCGGAACAATGGTAAATCAGCATGGCTTCGTGACGGTAATCAAATCAGAATAGTCCCTTTTCTTCTCCTGATTCATAATTTTGATCTATACTGAGATTTGAATTTTTAGACGCTTCAACCGCCAATACATCACATCTTTCATTTTTTATGTTTCCAGCATGTCCTTTCACCCACTCGAAGGTCACATGATATTGCTTGGATATTTTATCGTATCTCAGCCACAAATCCTTGTTCTTTTTTCCTTTGAAGTTTTTTTGAATCCAGGTCTTTAACCAGCCCTTTGTTATGGCATCGATGACGTATTTGGAATCAGAGTAGATTTTAACTGGAATCTTTGTTGTTTTGAGGGACTCTAATGCAACAATTACTGCCAATAATTCCATGCGATTATTTGTAGTTTTTCGGAAACCCTCAGAAATTTCCTTTTCATTTCCATTATATGACAAAACAATACCATATCCTCCTGGACCAGGGTTTCCTCGGGAGCTTCCATCTGTATATATTTCTATCAAACTCACTATTTTAAACGATCTGGATTTGATTTTATAAAACCTCGCCACGAGTCGGTTTTATTCTTATTGTTTTCTCCTTTACCTTTTGAATAATGATGACATAATGCAACGGCTAAACCATCAGTAGCATCAAGATATTTTGGCATTTCTTCAAATTTTAAAACAGATTGAAGCATGGAAGCTACTTGCTCTTTGGAAGCATTTCCTCTTCCTGTAATAGCCTGCTTGATTCGTCTTGGTGAATATTCCTCATAGGGAATGTTGTGATTTAAACTTGCGGCAATGGCTACCCCTTGAGCTCTTCCCAATTTGAGCATAGATTGAACATTTTTTCCAAAAAACGGTGCCTCAATAGCCATCTCGTCAGGCTTAAACTCCAGAATCAAACCATTTAATCGATCCAAAATCCGCTTCAATTTATCGGGGTGTGTTTCAATTTTTTTAAGCTGGATAATTCCAAAATTCACCATTGAAATTTCTTTCTTTTTAATGTGAATCAAGCCATAACCCATCACGGTAGTTCCGGGGTCAATTCCAAGAATTATCTTATCTTCAGACACTAAATTTGGTTTTAGTGATTAAATCTAAACAATTTCAGTCGATTTTATTCCTAATGTTAAAATTAGGTGTTTTTGGCGTGCTTCTTTTTTATTTATATCACAGGCTTTCAAGTTTGCCAAATGGATTTGAATTTTCAGCACCTATTCGCTATGATTTTCTGACCTTTTTGATAATCTTAATGCCCATCAACTTTTTTATAGAATGGCAAAAATGGAATGTCATTCTTGAAAATCAAACCGTAGATGGAAGGCAGAAATTCCACTCATTTCTATCAGGAATCGTTTCTGCCGTTATCACACCTGCATATGCAGGAAATTTTATTGGAAGGATGCTTTATTTTCCAAAATCAAGTCGAAAAAGCATTATCATCAACACATTGGCCTCTAATGGATCTCAATTTATCATAAGCATAGTAATGGGGATTATTGCTTTTCAATTTATTTATTCTGGCTCAATCTCCCTATTCTATCACATCCTTTTATTTTTGGCAAATGCAAGTCTGATTATCCTATATTTTGTTGGAGAGAATTTCATACAAAAACTCCCTTTTCAGTTTCTAAAAGACCTTGGTGATGCGGTGGTATCCAAGAAACTAAGATTCAGGCTTCTGGCTCTTTCAATGCTGAGGTATATTGTATTTGTTTGGCAATTTGTACTCGCCTTGATGGTTTTTGATGTTTCCTTTAGCGCCCCATTAATCTTATGGGTCATGCTGATGTTTGGTGCCATTACCTTATCTCCTTCCTTATTCATGGGTAAGCTGATCGTGCGGGAAACAGTAGCAATTACGATTCTTTCATTAGCAGGAATTCCTATACCAGCTATTCTTTTGGCTGCATTCACGACCTGGTTACTGAACCAAATACTCCCTGCTCTTCTTGCCACCATGCTCGTTAAAAAAAATAATCCGCATGCTTGGGTTTAGTTTGATTTGTGTCTCATACGTATTATTTTATGTGATTCTCAATATAGGTTGGTATGGAACGCAACAAAAGTCATTGATAAAACCTGAATCAAAAATCAATTGCGAGGATTTGACAGTGGTCATCCCCTTTAGGAATGAACAAGAAAATCTTTCCATGCTTCTGAAAAACATCAATGAATTGAAAAAGGTACCAAGTAGATTCATTTTTATAAATGACCATTCTGATGACAACTGGAAGGGCCTATTTGAAAATCAAAACAATATTTCAATTGATGTTTATTCGTTAGATAAAGACAAAAATGGTAAAAAAGAGGCAATATGGGAAGGAGTGAAGCGCACAGAAACCAAATATGTGCTTTGCTGGGATGCGGATGTATGTTTTAAAGCTGATTATTTCAACGAGCTACAAGAGCTACAACTAGCCGATCTCATCATTCTCCCCGTACATTTCAAATCGAATAACATTCTGCAGGCTCTAGGAGAAATTGATTTTTATTTGGCAAATTTCGTTAATCAAGCGAGTGCTTATTGGCTTCGTCCCGTCATGTGCAATGGTGCCAATCTTCTATTTTCAAAAAGCACATATTTGGAAGTAAATAACTTGAAGGAACATCAACATATTTTAAGTGGAGATGATATGTTTCTTCTTCGCCAAATGATCAAAAATAAGAAGTCTGTATACTGCGCGCCAACAAAAACATGCGCCGTAACAACCCAGAGCCAAAAATCATTTAGCAGCTATTTAAATCAAAGAATGCGTTGGCTCGGAAAGTCCCTTTACATCAATGATGCTTTGCTCAATTGTTGGGCAATGGTTCAATTTGTGTTCTCTGTTGGATTCTTTACTTGTTTTATATACTGGATATTTGAAGACCCAAAGACATTCGCCTTGTTTTTTATCATTAAATGTGGAATTGATCTCCTATTTCTTTCCCGGTATTTCTACTCGATTAAAAAAACCATCTTCACTTTTTTTATTCCTGTTTATGTACTAATATTTCCCATTTACAACCTTTTTATTTTGAGCTCATTTTATTTTAAAAAGCAAAAATGGAAAGGACGGAAGCTATACAATTAAAGGTTTAAGGGATTCTAATTATATTCGCAGCATGAAAATTTTAATGGTTTGTTTAGGTAATATTTGCAGGTCTCCATTGGCGGATGGCTTACTAAGACACAAAGTCAATCGCGAGGGAATTAGGGCAACAGTTGATTCAGCAGGAACGGCTAATTATCATGTTGGTGGGCCTCCTGATGAACGAATGACTGAAACTGCCATGCGAAATGGCATAGACATTTCTAATCTTCGCGCTCGTCAATTTAAAGTCACGGATTATGATGAATTTGACTTGATATATGTCATGGATAAATCCAATTATCACAATGTAACTCGATTGGCCCGAAATGAAGAAGATGTTCAAAAAGTAAAGCTAATCCTAGATGAGCTTGGGCATTCAAATTCTATTCAAGAGGTGCCTGATCCATACTATGGAGGGCAAGCGGGGTTTAATCATGTTTTTGATTTATTAAATAGAGCCACTGATGTCATCATTGAAAATATACAGCATGACCGATAAAGGAACATTATATCTAATCCCCAATACTTTGGGAGGTGAAAGTATCGATGATATCATTCCGGAAACTGTTCGCAATGAAGCTACTTCTCTTCGATTTTTTATGGTGGAAAATATAAAATCTGCCCGACGATTACTTCGAAAAATGGACCGTCAATTTCCTATAGATGATTCCATGTTTATTGAGATGAATAAGAGGAGTACAGAACAGGAAACCATGAAAGCATTGCAGTGGTTAATTGAAGGAAAAAATGTGGGTGTGATTTCAGATGCAGGATGTGCTTGCGTGGCAGACCCAGGAGCAGATATTGTTTCTATGGCCCACGCCAATAAAATTGCCGTTGTACCTTTTGTAGGGCCTTCTTCTATTCTTCTTTCATTAATGGGAAGTGGTTTTTCAGGTCAAAAATTCACTTTTCACGGTTACTTACCTAAAGACCGAAAGGAGCGTATTCAAACACTAAAAAGTTATGAATTTGTCGCTCGGAAAAAAGGGTATACACAAATCTTTATGGATACCCCATACCGAAATATGAATGTTTTGGAAGATTTATTGAATGAGCTTGCGGACCATACCCAGCTTTGCATCGCCTCAAACATTACCTTGCATAACCAACGCCTCAGAACAATGAGTGTGGAAGACTGGAGGGCAAATGCCTATGACTTGAGCAAATCTCCTTGTGTGTTTTTGATTGGGTGATTCCAAATTACACTGAATCAACCTATCAAAGCAAAGAATCCTACAGCTTAACTACTTTAAAATGCTTTTCTAATGAATTGCTGAAGCACTTCACAAAATAAGTACCCGTTACATATTCATTTAATGAAATTTGTACTTTTCCATTTCCTCCAATTGAAATAGATCCAGTTTCAATAATTCTACCCAACTTATCATACACCACAATTTGAATGCTTTCAGTAAGCGCAGAAACCGATTCGACCTCAATGGTAAAATCATTTTTAGTCGGGTTCGGATAGAGGTTGATTCCGTTTGTAACAAATTCATTATCAATTCCTAGCCCATCAACCGTAATTGGAACAACTTCCTCATACGCGCAGATTCCAGAAGCATCTTGCACAACCACGTTATACGGTCCTACTGGGAGGTTGGCAAATACATTACTTGAATAAAAGTTTTGACCACCATCTATACTAAATTGATAAGGTCCAATTCCTGACATAGGGGTAATTTCAATCATTCCATCTGTAGAAACTACGGAAGAAGCATTGGTCGCTGTAATGTCAACAGCTATCAATTCACAAGCCTCGACGGTTACCGTCTCTTCAAATGAACAAAGCCCTGTTGCACCTTCAACGATGACCATATATACTCCCGGCATTAAACCACTAAATGAATTTGTTGCTGAAAATGTGACGCCACCGTCTATACTGTATTGAAATGGACTTACTCCTGCACTTGTATTGATTGTAATTACTCCATCATTGGCGTTTGGTGCACTTGAATGAGTGATGTTAACATCTGCTGTAATATCACAACCTGTACCGTCCGGACAAAATGCTTCGATGGCTTCTGATCCAAAATCACCATTATTATACACAATGGTTTGACCTGATGAATTGAGGACCATAAAATCTCCTATACCATAGCCACAGCATATCCCATCTCCCCATGAATCATACATGTACAGTGAAAAACATGAACCATAATTAACGCAAATATCTTCAACATATTGGTCTCCGTTGGGTAAAGAACCACTTGTTACAAGCTGATTGGTTCCTGCATCAAATAGTTCCCACGAAGTTTCGTTTGGATAATTATCTGGATTGATGATCAGTGTAATGATATCATAATTTGAAACAAGACTTGTATTTGTAGATATCGAATTGTTCGTTAAATCTCCGTCACCTTGATTATTTATACTAAGCAGGTTTAAAGAAATATCATTGTTATTTAGTTGTAAGTTACTATTGATCGTAAATGTCACAAGATCTTGCTCTTGAAAAGGAACGTCAACTGTTGCGTTAATCATATCAACCACCACTCCATTCACAATCACCTCTATCACAACCTCCGTTATGGTGGTTTCGCCATGATTTTCAATGACTGCTTCCACTTCAACAACGTCATTACAAATTACATCTAGTTCTCCAATTGTAATTTCACCATCTAGTGAATGCACCTTACTCAACAGGACATCTAGCGTATCGTTATTGCCATATCCATCATCGACTTGGCTCACAATCACCCTCACATTGTAATCTCCAATAGCTGAAAAATCTTGGGGTACCGTAAATTGAAAATCAGCATCACCGAAGGGTGGAATGGTTTGAGGAATGTTCAAAGTTTCTATCGACTGTCCGTCAACGACAAGCTCAATATCAAAATTGCTCATGTCATTTAAACCTTGATTGGCAATGGTTGCTGTTATAAGTTCGTTGCTTCCCAAACTTGAAGAGGACTGAGGATCCGTAATAGCAGTGACACCCAGGTCATCATTGGCTTTGATATCCGCCCAAAATGACACCCATGGCCTCGCTTGTTTGATGGCTAATTGATCTTGTGCAGTTACCTTATATTCGATATCCATTCCAAAACCATCAATACCTTCAACCTCGTATAAAACAGCAAATTCATCGTGGATTACAGAAAGGTAATCTCTCATTTGATCCAAATAAATTTGATCCATGACGAGCTCTCCTGGGTTCACTAAATTTGATAAACTCAGCACCAAATATCCTCCGCCTTGTGAGGGGTTTTCATACAATAAAATCTCTTCGGGAACTGAATTGGGATCCGGGTTCGTAATCAAAGACTCTCCCACCTGTGTGTTTAGATAAAAAGTACTATCGGTCTCATAAATGGGGTCAAGACTGATACCTACTCCATTTGATTGTTCTTCCTGAAAATTCGGATGACAAAGTACACCCATAGCGGCCATAAAGTGGTCAACTCGATAAAAATCCCTTTCCTCGTAGGCCCTAAAATTCCACATACTTGCATACACCTGCTTAATGGATTTTGAAATGTGTCCCTCATCCAGATGCTGGGTTTTTGAGGTATACAAACCTGCACCACTAAAACCAGGTAAATCTTCATTATTCGTACTTGACCTACATCTTACCGCAGTGCCAACAGGAAAATCATCGTGCATGGCTTGAAGGTTATCCATCATCCACTGTGGCATGGGAGCATCTTTAATGTCTCTTCTAAAATCCTTTAAACGCTCCACCCTAAAATTGATGTCATTTTGAAAAGTAGGATTGTCAATCATGACCTGTGCCTCCTCATAAAAGTTATTGAACTGCATAAATTCATCATAGTAGTAGAATGGAATACCAAATCCATCGGGAATTGTCCCATTAGGGAAGCCAAATGTCCTCATGGTTGATACATTTGAGCATTTTGCACCAAAGGCCGTTGACATATCAAATTCGATGGAGTCCAAAGGCATAATCTCAGTGATACTTAAGTCTCGCACCGGAATTTGTGGTTCGGTCGGTCGTAAATCTTCATACCAGTCGTTGACCTCCTGTAAGGTCGCCGCTCGAAATTGATACTGCTCATTTTCAACTTTGTAATACACATAATTCCCCAACAAGTTGGCAATGGAATCAATAGACAAGGGATCAGCGATATAAGCATTAGGGACATTGTCTTGAATGGCTCTAAGATTAACATGAGATAAAGGGGTTTGAACTACGGATGTCATTATTCCACCGACTCTCGGTAAAGAATTGGGCAGCTGATCATAAAGAACAATGTCTCTACTCCCAGGTGTTTCGCTTAGATCTTCCATGTGCTTGAAAAACCCATATCCTTCAGCCTCATGAAAAGGAATATAATTGATATCGGCAAAAACATCTGATTCCAACACCACGTCAATTCTTGAACCTTCAAAATCTGCAGCGTAATTATTCAGGTGGTTACTTTCGTCTGCCTGTCCAATAAAATGATTCATATTGTTTTGAAGAAAAGGCATATTGGCTGCCAATAGCTCATAGGTTCGCTGAGTCGCCTCAAAGTCGTAGGCATCACCAAAAGAGAAATTAAAAGAATAAGTTCCAATCACGCCATTGACAATTTGATTCGGATTAAAAACAATTTCTCCGGAGCTATCATCTCCAACTACAGAGGCTCCAATGGCATTGAAAAAAGTTGCATGAATTACGTAGGTATTGCTATTGATAAAATAGATTTTTGGTTCGGGAGTATCTCTGTCTAATATTCCAAACTTCACATAAAGTTGATCATCCAGAAATGGAGCCCAACCTACATTATTCACTGTGGCCAGCTCCATAAACGTCGCTGCATCAGGTATTGATGTTGCACCATCTATAAAATCAACGGCCTCTGCAAAATTAATAGGTGCATCAGTGGGCATATTGTTAAATTCTGTAATGTCATCAATGCCATCGCCATCATAATCATCTGGATTGGCCACATCGTGCTCGGTAATCGTGTAATTGGACAAAGGATATGCGCCTGAAGGATCTGCAATGATCATAGTTCCATTGACGCCCATAGTCATACGAACTGCCCAATTGAACGTTGGATTGTGCTGGGCGTGAAGCATATAATACTTTCCTGCTTGACCCTGAATAGAAAGTTGCGACTGGCCAAAATTATTCACAGAATAATTGTCGATAGTTACAACTGTTTGGGAGATAGAAATACTATAAAAGCATAAGGAAAAAAGGAGTGGTAAAAATAATTTCATAGTCGGTATGTGTAATATAGAAAGAAGGTTAGAAGCTAAAGATACGAATGTTTATACAAAAGTTCTAATGATTCATTCATTACAATCAAAGGCCGTATGAAGAATATG
>WTIB01000133.1 GCA_011522905.1 Crocinitomicaceae bacterium
GTACCTGATCATCAAAAAATTGGCTGCTCCTTATGAAAATATTTGTGTTGTTGGTGATGATTCTCAAAGCATATACTCATTTAGAGGAGCCAATATTGAAAACATATTAAACTTTCGAAAAGACTATCCAGACTTTACACTATACAAACTAGAGCAAAACTACCGTAGCACTAAAAATATAGTTGAAGCAGCGAACAGTATCATTAAAAAAAATAAAGATCAAATCCATAAAAGTGTCTGGACAGAGAATCAAAACGGAAACAAAATTAAGGTCGTAAGAACACCAACAGATAATGAAGAAGGTCGGTCGGTAGCATCATTCATACATGAGAAGCAAGGTAAAAGCAATTGCTCCTACAATGATTTTGCCGTTTTATACAGAACAAATCGACAATCAAGGTCATTTGAGGAAGCGCTGAGGAAGCTAAATATCCCATATAAAGTATATGGGGGCCTTTCATTTTATCAAAGAAAAGAAATTAAAGATTTACTTGCCTATTTTCGTCTTGCTGCAAATCCAAATGATGAAGAGGCACTCAAACGCGTTATTAATTATCCAAAAAGAGCGATAGGAAAAACAAGTATTGAAAAGCTTATAGTAGCCGCCAATAACTATACTACAAGTATGTGGGAAGTCATTTGTGACTTTCACAAATACCCAGTTGATATTAACAATGGCACAAAGTCAAGAATTTCAGAATTCGCCACTATGATTAAAAGCTTTCAATCCGAAATTAATACCAAAGATGCTTTTTCCCTAGCCGAGCGAATTGCCCGTTCATCAGGGATTATGAAAGAGCTGATCGACGCCAAGGATAAAGGACCTGAAGAGGTAGAGCGATTTCAAAATGTAGAAGAACTTCTTTCGGGTATTCAGGAGTTTTCAAATTCCAGTGATGAAGACAATCCAAATACCTTAGCAGATTTTATGCTTGAGGTCGCCTTACTTACGGATGCAGACCAGGACAAGCCGGAAGAAAAAAATCATGTTTCCCTAATGACTATACATTCGAGTAAAGGCCTAGAATTCCCAAATGTATATCTCGTTGGGATGGAAGAAAATCTCTTTCCTTCACAGATGTCATTACACTCTAGGTCTGATCTTGAAGAGGAAAGAAGGTTATTTTATGTCGCTGTTACAAGGGCCATGGAATCATGCACCTTATCATATGCGGTATCAAGGTTTTTGTGGGGACAATCTATTAGCTGTGAGCCTAGTCGATTCATAGATGAAATAGACCCCAACTATTTAGAATTTTCATCTAAATCCAAATCTATGAACAGAGGGCTTTCAATGAAAGGATTCGAGGGTGCCCGAACTGGAGGTTTGAATAAGATGACTAATCCTAGCCTCAGATCTCTAAAGGAGGTTACTCGTCAAAAATCTTCTAGCCCCAAGGAACAAGATATAAAAGTAGGATACAATGTTGAGCATAAAACCTTTGGAAAAGGAAAGGTAACTCATATGGAGGGCTCAGGAGCAGACCAAAAGGCAACTATTTTCTTTCCACACCACGGAAGCAAAACCATTCTTTTAAGATTTGCCAATCTAGAAATCCTTAATGAGGAATAACTAAGCTTTAAATTTCGATTCATTGAGAACGTGAACAAAGTGAAAGCCTTTTATTTCAAAACCTTCTCTAAAGAAAAACTTGTGTGATTGATGATTGAAGGTGAAAGAATCCAAACCTATTGAAATACATTGTTCTTCTTCAGCTAATTTCTTTAAAAAGTCAACCAATCTTTTTCCAATTCCTTCAGAACGCGCCTCATTACGAATTACAATGTGATCAATCTCTAGATATTTTCCACACCAAAGCTTATTACCAATCCAAACTCCACTTATCCCCATACAACGATCAGCATCAAAAGCGCCTACTTGAAAATAATTATGAGGAAGCATCTCATCAAGCTGCCGACTGTAGTCTGACTCTTCTAATGTCGGGTATAATTCCCTTAACAAATCTATGTGGGCCAGCATTTCATTCTTACCATTTAGTTTTCGAACCTCTATTTCCATGGCTATTTTAAATATTTTTCAAAAAGTTCTAAAATTCGTCTGTATTCGTCTGTCCATGAACTCGCCTCCTTGAAGCCATGTGCTTCAACTGGGAATACAGCAAGCTCCCAATTCTTTTTTCCCAATTCAATAAAGCGTTGACTTAAACGCACAACATCCTGAAACTGTACATTATTGTCTTCCATACCATGCAGCATTAATAAAGGACGCTCAAGATTTTCAGCAAAATAAATGGGTGAACTTCTTCGGTACGCAAGAGAGTCAGTTTCAGGGTAATTCAAAATGTTACTGGTGTATTCGTGATTGTAATGCGCCCAATCAGTTACTGACCTTAAAGCTGCTCCACATGCAAATTCGTCAGGTTGCGTGAGTAAAGCCATTAAGGTAATAAAACCACCATATGACCCACCGTAGATTCCGATACGATTTGCATCAATATCGAGATGATTAACTACATATTTCTTTGCGTCAATATAATCCATGAGGTCTCTTCCGCCCATGTGTCTATATATAGCAGTTCGGTAATCCCTTCCATATCCATCACTCGCTCGATAATCTACATCCAATACAGTAAATCCTTTTTCCACAAGTAGATTATGAAACATGTATTCTCTATAATATCCACTCCAAAAATGGTGTGCATTTTGAAGGTATCCAGCTCCATGAACGAAAAACACTGCTGCTCCGTTTTTTTTCTCTGTTGATGGCTCATATAACCGCGCATACACAGGCTTGCCATCACTAGCTTCAAAGGTGATTGATTTAGGCTTAATCCAATTATAAGCGTTAAATTCTTCTGAAGTTGAGTTGGTGACCTGTATCGCTTTTGAGTCGGGTTTATTTCTGTTCAAATACAATTCCCATGGACGATTACTTGAAGAATAACGATATGCGAAATAAGATTCGTCAGGAGAAATGACAAGCTCGTGAGCACCATCCTTATTGAAAATAGCTTTCATTGAACTGTCTTTCAAATTCAATTCAAATACATTTCTGTCTCCTGGATGCGTTTTATTACAGGTAATGTAAAGTTTATCGGAATTTTTTGATGGACTAATGGATCTGACTTCAAAACCTCCTGAGGTTTTAGCATCAATTTGCTTGGTACTTAGATCGTAAGAATAAAGATGTGAATACCCCGTTCTTTCTGACTGAAATAGAAATGATTCATCCTCTTCCCACCAAGAAAAATAACCTGGTGCCATATTCCATGATGAAATACCTGGTCCACCAATCCAAGCTTCGTCATGTTCATGGACAAGTTCAGTGATTCTTGCATTTTTTAAATTCAAAAGCACAATCCATCTATCTTTATTATCAGCAGAACGAATATCCAGTATAGCTGCTTCCTTTTCTTCAAAAAACAAGGTATTATTCATAAATAGATGTCGATCCTCGGGAAATTCCAAGGAATCCGATTTACCTGTATATGGCGCCACCAACTGCAAGCCAGTGAGTGAAGAAAAATCAACCCATCTTAAGGTATCTTTATCTCTCGAGAACACACCTAATAATTGACGAGGCTCATTTTTTGAAACTTTGGGTCTGGCTCTTTTGGTCATTGTATATCCGTCGGCATTCACAAAGGACATGTAGCTGGTCTCTTTTTGATTTGCACTTTGATGCTTCTTAATCAAAACATATGCTTCTCTCGGATGAATTTCCATAGAAATCACATCACCGATACCTGTGTATATAGATTTCAATTTATCATTACCATTGGCGACCTGCTTCGAATTTTCGTCTTCAGAAAAATACTCAAATAGTTCTTGTTGTTGTTCGAATAAATATCCCTCATTTTTTGACGCTTTTTCTATTGGCTGATCAACGAAATTTGTCACCTGCTGAAGTTTTGTGGATTCACCAAGAGTCCATTGAAATAAATCTTTCCCTATTTGAAAATAAATTTGACTTTGATCATTTACACGTTGTAAATTACTAATTCGCAGAGCTGATGAAAACACTAAACTTTTCTTTTTTTGTTTTTTATCCCAATAGCTTATTTCATTATTCTTTATTTCATATTGACGCTCAAAAGAGGACTGCGAACGATCAAAGAATATCAGATTTTCGCTTGCTGTGTCAATGATTTTGGTTTTGTGATTGTAACACAAAGTTTTGAGCTCTTTACCTTGCAATAGGTCATAACATACTTTCTCTCCCGAGATATCCCAACGAATATTTTGAGGGAGGTGTCCGATGAATTCGTTTCCTTTCATGATTTGAGCAAGCTCCAATTGCGCAATCGTCAAAAATGGAAACATAAAGATTAAGGCAAAACATTTTTTCATTTGCTAAAATTAGCAAATTGAACATAAGAAAGAAAAAAGCAGATTTAAAGAAATAGCCGGAGAGTTAAAGTCAAAAATTTAATACTTTCGTAATCCATGAAGCTGATTAAAAAATTATTGTTTAAAGTATTACCGCAAAGTACTTATCTCAAGCTTCTTCATCGATCATTTTACCTTCTCTATGATTTGAATCTTTTAAAAAACAAAAAGAACTTCAAATACCATTATATGGTGAAAGAATTCATTAAGGATGGTGATATTATTATCGATATTGGTGCAAA
>WTIB01000045.1:0-2406 GCA_011522905.1 Crocinitomicaceae bacterium
TCATAACCGATTATTTTGGTTTTCAATTCAAATTTTTGGAACAAACGCAAACGGTAACGATACTCATTATATGTTCCTGTAATTGTCAAAGACCATTGGTTTTTTTTTAAGAAATCTTTGATGTCCACTCTTGCACCATAGGCAAAACGACCAAGGTCAAGCAAGGTTACATATCGCCCATTGTTGAGCTCTAAAAAAGGGTCAATATCCTGAGGCCAAACACTTAGCTTGATCGTGTCAAATTCCTGACTGTAAAAATCCAGCTTTGGTTTGAACTTACTTTGAAAAAGGACACGTGTTAATCTAAAATATGGATACATAGCACTTAATTATTTTCCGATACAGAATTTACTAAAGATGTTGCCAAGCAGGTCATCTGTTGAGATGTCTCCTGTTATACTCCCAAGATGAAACATGGCCTGACGAATATCCATAGCGATAAAATCACCTGTGGTTCCGTCATGCAGTCCTGTATTCGCCTTTTCCAAAGCTTCAGCAGTCTTAATTAAAGCTTCGTTATGCCTTGCGTTGGCGATAATAGTGTCATTTTCAAGATCCATTTCACCAACTACAGCTTTCACCATTTCAGCTTTTAAAGCATCAATACCAATGCCCTCTTTTGCACTTAAAGAAATGCCTTCTTTGACATCATTTTTCAATAAATCACTTTTGTTGGACAGTAAGATGATTTCTTTGTCAGGATATGTTTTTGTCAATTCGCCACTCCATGTTTGGGTTTCAGAATAATTATTTACGTCTGAAGCATCAGCCAAGCAGAGCACAATCGAGGCTTCCTTAATTTTTTGTTGGGAACGTTCAATCCCCATAGCTTCAATATTCTGATTGGTTTCCCGAATACCTGCCGTATCTATCAATCGAAACAAAATACCATCAATATTTAAGGTTTCCTCAATCACGTCTCGAGTGGTCCCAGCCTCATCGCTGACGATGGCTCGATCTTCGCCCAAAAGCTGGTTCAATAAAGTACTTTTTCCGGTATTTGGGGCTCCAACAATAGCGACAGGTACACCACTTTTGAGAGCATTTCCCAATGCAAAGGAAGAGGAAAGCTTGTTCACTGTTTCCAAAACTTTTGAAACCAATTCTTTGAGCTGAGAACGATCTGCAAATTCCACATCCTCCTCTGAAAAATCGAGCTCTAGTTCTATTAATGAGGCAAAAGAAATCAGTTCTTCACGCAATACTTTGAGATCAGAAGACAAATTCCCCTTAAGCTGATTTAATGCAATTCGATGTGCCTTTTTGCTTTGAGCGGCAATCAAATCGGCTACGGCTTCTGCCTGAGAAAGATCCATTTTCCCATTTAAAAATGCCCGCTGCGTAAATTCCCCGGGATTGGCCATTCTGCACCCTGAGGAAACCAAAGCATCCAATATTTGCTGCTGAACATAGGGTGATCCATGGCATGAAATCTCAATACTCTCCTCACCTGTGAAGCTCTTTCCATGATGAAAAACCGTCACCAAAACCTCATCTAAAGCAACGCCGTTATCATTCTTAAATATTCCGAAGTGAACCGTATGTGAATCGACTTTAGCAAGGGATTTTGAAAAGCATTTTGAAACAATAGAAATCGCCTCTGAACCTGAAATTCGAATGACAGCAATCGCCCCAATTCCAACTGCGGTTGCTCTTGCGCAAATTGTATCTACTGCTGATTTCATGGGGCAAAGTTACGAATTAAAGACGCTCTAAGAATGAAAGGTCCGTCAGGGACTTCAAAAAGGCAATGAGCTGTTTTCTTTCTTTTTTGGTAAGCTCAAATGGAACAATGGATGTGTCCTGTAAATAATGTCCTTGACCTCCCGCTTCATAATGAGCAATCACTTCTTCAAGGGTTTCTAATGAACCATCATGCATATATGGATCGGTGATTTCAATATTGCGAAGAGAAGGCACTTTAAAGCTTCCTATGTCAGACGAATCCAAATGAATTCTAAATCGTCCTTTATCTTCTCCATAATCTTTATAAAGCCCATTATTACGTGCCTCATGATTGGTAAAATGTGGTGGGGCATGACACTTGGTGCAGTATAGCTTTTCAGAAAAAAGTGCCCATCCTGCCTTTTCATCTGCAGTTAATGCGTTTTCATTTCCTTTTTGGTAATGGTCAAAGGGGGCGCTCATCGAAATAAGTGATCGCTCAAATGCTGCGAGACTTCGGGTCAATACATAGGCATCAAAATCTCTATTGAAAATGCGTTCTGCGGCAGCCTGATATTCGGGAATAGCTCTCAGCTGAGGAATAAGATCCTTCATGTTGTGCCCCATCTCATTGGGCTCTTGAAGTGGTACAATAACCTGAAGCTCCAGGGTTTTCAAATGCGCATCAAACATTACCGTTTTGAGGAATCCAGAATTTAATAAGCTTGGTGAATTTCGATC
>WTIB01000045.1:2506-6989 GCA_011522905.1 Crocinitomicaceae bacterium
AGTACATTGTCCATAATCAATTCATTTAATACAGTCGCACCATGTATAACCCCAGTTGTACTCAGTTCTAACCCGTTCACCCATTCGTCTACATTACATTGAATATAAAGATCTATTTGTGATTCAGAAACATCCGTTTGAAGAACAGATAAATTCACCTGTCGCTGTAAGGTAGGGCCAACGGAATGAAGCTCAAAATAATTGGAGCCTTCGCCTCCTCCAATAATCATATGCATGTAGCCAAAAGACCAACCCCAATACATAGAAGGACTTTGATAACTTAAAGGATGTGTTTCGGGATACAACGAAATGTCCATGGCTTCAGTTCCCTGTTGCGTATTGAAACGAGCAGGAACACCAACCGTAAATTCAAGGGCTTCAATATTTTCCAGCGCTAAATTTCCAAGATTCAATACATGATTATCAGGTTCTACTAAAAATACCGCTTGCTCAACCGTCGTAAGCTGACCTCCATCATGAGTAAGCGTAATATCTGAAACATAATAATCGAAATGGTCAAATGCATAGACTTCTCCATTATTATGCTGCACATCCTCCCCCATTTGAAGAGGGTTTCCATTGAATACAGGGCTAATATTTAAGAATACGCTTTTTTGAGCATTAAAGGCTACAATCGAAAAGCTTAAAACTAAGGCGGTGAAATATTTAATCATGGTTTGCGTGCAATATACAAAATCTCTTTTTGCATAAGACGATATCTAGCAACTTCGGTTGCATCAAATTCAGTATTTAAATCAAATTCATCAACCTTAAAGCCCGACTTTTTTAAATAATCTGGATAATCTTTTCCAAATAAACGAACATGATCCTTTTGCCAAAAATGCTTTTCTCGTTCTTCGGGACTTGTTATGCTTTTATCCTCGTATGTTTCCAAACGATTCATGTCTTGAGGAACCTGCATGATGGCCCAGCCTCCAGGTTTCATTACACGATTTAGCTCTGACATACATCGAATGGGATCGTCAACATGCTCCATCACATGATTACAAAACACCACATCATATTGATTATCCTCTAAAGGAATATCATGCAGATCAAAATGCAAATCAGCAATCGGAGAAACCAAATCAGCAGTGGTGTAATCCAAGTTCTTTTGTTTTTTAAAGTAAGGCAAAAAACACTGCTCAGGAGCAATGTGTAATACCTTTAATTTGGTGGCCGTAAAAAAATCTGTTTTTCGATTCAGATACAACCACATTAAGCGGTGTCTTTCTAGCGTCAAATCATACGGGCAAAGGACATTTTCACGATGCGCAACTTCAGATCCATAAGACAAAAATTTGGAGAATGACCTTTCACAAACTGGACATTCCACCTTATCTCCGCGATACAATACAGGAGCAAAAAACTTAAAAACATAGCTCAGTCTAATGAGTAAAGGCCGGGGTAGCTTGTTCAATAAATACTTGTAGAGTTTTTTCACGGGACTAAAGTTACAACAAAAGGAAAAGTAAATGTGTATTTTTGTCCTAAAGCATCTAATATGAAATCTCTTTTCTCAATTATTATAATTATCTGTATAACTCCCTTTATTATGGCTCAAAAACCAATTGCCAATAAAATTCCAAAAGAACTCGTTTCGAACAATCATAAAAGAATTGACAATTATTATTGGATGAATCAAAGAGATTCTGCCGAAGTATTAGATTATATAAGCCAAGAAAATAAATATTGTGAGAACTACTTTAAGCCTCTTAGTCCACTTGTGGATGAATTGATGAAAGAGTTCGAACAGAGAATAGACCCAAATGAGGAAGGTGCACCATTTATTTTCAACAAGCGCATATATCAAGCAAAAAGTGAGGAAGGACTTGAATACCAAAAAATATTTGTACAAGAAAAGGATAAAGAGCAGCTCTTTTTTGATCAAAATGAAAGAGCCAAAGGCAATTCCTATTACGATTTGGCAGATTGGGAGCCTTCACCTGATAATAAACTTTTAGCCGTTGCAGAAGACTTCGTAGGTAGAAGAAAAAACACCATCTCCATCCGTAAAAACAAAAATGGAAAGTACTTAAAGGACCGTATTGAAGACTCCAATGGGGACATCATTTGGTCCAACGACAACAAGGCCATCTACTACATCAAAAAAGACGAACAAACGCTCAGAGAATATCAAGTATTCAGACATATTATTGGAAAAAATGCAAAGGAAGACGAGCTCATTTATCAAGAAGACGATGAAAAATACAGTGTTTCTTTTGGTAAAAGTAAAACGGGGAAATACATATTCATTGCTTGCTATAGTTCAATGACATCAGAGTTTCTTTGGCTAGATGCAAATGACTCAAAGTCAAGGCCGGTTGTTTTTCTTCCACGCAAACATGGGCATTTGTATGACGTAGAGCATCATGAAAATGGTTTTTACATTGTTAGTAATATGAATGCAGAAAACAATAAAATTCTTTTTACCAGAAGCTTCCCTAAAAGCATTTCTCAATGTAAAGTTTTCCAGGAAACCAATGAAAATGTATTGATTGAAGGCTTAGAAGTTTTTAAAGACTTCTTAGTGATTTCTGAAAGGTCAAATGGCCTCAAAAAACTAAAGCTATACCCTTTTGAATCTAGAGAGGAGAAGTATATTGAATTCGACGAGGAAACATACAGGTTAAATATGGGGGCAAATTTCGAATACAATACAAATGATTTATATTACTCCTATAGCTCATTGACAACCCCTTCAAGTGTTTTCAGGTATAATATGCTCAGCGGAGAAAAAAAGTTGTGGCATCAGAAAAAAGTATTGGACCCTTCTTTTTCTCCAAACAATTATGAGTCAAAAAGGATTTGGGCTAGAGCAAATGACGGCACAAAGATTCCCGTATCGATTGTCTATAAAAAAGGAACTCAGCTTGATAAGGCTCCTTGCTTACTTTATGCTTATGGATCGTATGGATATACCATTCCAGACTATTTTAGCACCATTAGGCTGAGCCTTTTGGACCGTGGCTTCGTTTATGCTATCGCACATATTCGAGGGGGAAAGTATATGGGAGAAGACTGGTATCAAAACGGAAAATTTTTAAAGAAAATCAATACGTTTACGGATTTTATAAACGCTGCTGAATATCTTGGACACATGGGGTTCTGTGATCCAAACAGAATATACGCACAAGGAGGAAGTGCGGGTGGCCTACTGATGGGAGCTGTCTCAAATATGGCGCCATATCTTTGGAAGGGTGTAATTTCACAGGTGCCTTTTGTAGACGTACTGACGACCATGCTCGATGAAAGCATTCCTCTTACTACCTCAGAGTTTGAAGAGTGGGGTAATCCTGCGGAAGATGAATATTACTACTACTTACTCAAATATTCGCCATATGACAATATTAAAAAAATGGAGTATCCCGCCATGTACGTAACGACCGCCTATCATGATTCTCAGGTACAGTATTGGGAGCCGTTAAAATATGTTGCTAAAATGCGAGAATACAAAACGGATGATAATGCATTTATTTTCGATTGTAACATGAATGCTGGTCATGGCGGAGGATCTGGAAGAACATCCGCTAGAAAAGAAATTGCAAAAGTGTATGCGTTCATTTTGGGGCTTGAAAATCAGCTTAAGTAGCTGTATTGTTTTTTGGATTTTTGGATCGTTCGCTCAGAATGAACCTGTAGCCATTACAAGCTATAAAGACAAAAAGGTTTTTTATACTGATCTCGGATACAACACCTCTCCTTTTAGAATTAATTACCCTTTTAATGAGAATACCGATTTTCTGAAGTATAAAAACAATTTCAAGACCTTTATGGGTATTGGATTTGCATACAAATGGTTCCATTTGAGAATCGGTTTCCCTGTTTTTGGATTTGTAAAGCCAGTTGATCGTTGGGGTGAATCACAGCAGTTTCAAATTGGCTTTAATTTTTCCCTTAAAAAATTCTTTTTTGATGTAGATTTTAAAACGGTACGAGGCTATACCATCCAGGATTATGCAACACTGGACTCAACCTTCAATTCCGAAGATTTGAGTAATTTGATAATGCCCAGTATCGGCACCACGAATTTGAGTTTAAATGGATGGTACTTCCATGATAGAAATTTTAAAATGTCTGCTTTAAGAGGCAAACAGGCCAGCTATAATCAAACCGTCCAAACATGGTATTTAAAAGGTACTTTTAACGGATTTGGTGTGGGTAATAATGGCAAAGGAATTATTCCTCCATTTCTTGTAGACAATTCAAACGCAAAAACAGAGGCTTCCATTTATTCAGCAATTGATTTTGGCATCATCCCAGGCTATGCCTATGTGACTCGGTTCAAAAATTGGCAAATTTCGGGTTGGCTTGGTTTCGGCGGGGTTATTCAGTCCAAATTTTATACATTAAATAATACTCCCAGAGGATTCATCGGTCTTGCTCCAAGGTATGATATTCGATTCATTGGTGGATATACGAATGATACTTATTTTATATTCCTTGAAACCGAGTTTGACAATAAGTCAATTGGCTTCAATAA
>WTIB01000045.1:7089-12384 GCA_011522905.1 Crocinitomicaceae bacterium
ATTTGAATTTTTTGATATTATCGCATTCTCAATATATTCTGGACGAACTAGATCTTTTTCTTCTTCTTTAAAAATTGGATCATTTTCTAATTTCCAAACCCTCATATAATCAATAACAAATTCATTTGGAAAAACAGTGTTTTTATCTGGCCCTGGAGAAAAAGGCCCCTTATTTTGAGCTACAGAAATATTGGCAATAAGATTCATGCTGGTACCAAAATCCCCCAAATACTCTGCAATGGCCTCTCCATTTAGATAAAAAATCAATTTTCCTGGAGTCCATAATCCCGAGTAAACCACATATTTATCAGTAATTTGCTCTGTGGCTTTAATCCATCCTCCCCAATTTTTTTTGAACCCAATCCAATTTCGAACCTTATCACAATTATCGGGGCAATGCACATCAACATGCACATGCTTTGATTTTTCACCTTTCATTTCCATGAAGTCTATTTCATCATTGGGATGACCTCCATAAAGCCAAAATCCTGGCCAAAATCCTCTACCAGATGGTGCTTTAGCTCGACACTCAAAATAACCGTATTTAAATTGCTTCTTGCTCCAAAGTGCTGAAATCAAATGCTTCAGCTGAACCTCATTACCATTCCGAACTTCTACATTGAATTTTTCTATGGCTTTCTCATCCAACATCCATTTCGGAAATTTTCTCCATTCGCTTGTGGTATCAATCTTAAGCTTTACGAATCCATTAGAAGGCTCCACCATTTCTTTTGCAGCATAAATACCCACGTCAAGCGAAAGCCCTCCCCAAGGATAATTAGGGTGCCATAAATCCTCATTTATTTGATCGCCATTAAACTCATCACCAAAAAAATAACCCCATTTCATGATGGTATCATTTTGAACCTGCCACATTACGGGATTCATCTGTGCATAAAAGCAATGTGAGAGAAGTATAAAAAGAAGTACTCTATACATTATTGTTTTATAAATATATTTTTGGGTTCAGTAAAAAACTTAAGGGCTTCCCATCCGCCTTCACGTCCAACCCCAGAAGCCTTGATACCGCCAAAAGGCGTTCTTAGATCTCTAACCAACCATGAATTTACCCAAACAATTCCTGCTTGAACCTGGTCTGCAACGCGATGCGCTCTTTTTAGATTACTAGTCCAGATTGTAGCAGACAATCCATACTGGGTTGAATTGGCCATCATTAAAACCTCCTCCTCAGTATCAAAAGGCATTATCGTTACCACTGGTCCAAATATTTCTTCCTGATTTGTTCTGCAATCGTATTTCAATCCTTCTATTACGGTAGGCTGTATAAAATACCCCTCATTATGCGGTGCTGGTAACACCTCCCTTTTGCCTCCACATAAGATTTGCCCCCCCTCTTCTTTTGCCAATTCAATATAGGAAAGTACTTTTTCCATATGTCCTTTGGAGACCACCGCTCCCTGTTTTGATTTAGGATCTGAAGGAGCCAGGTTTTTCATCCTGGAAACCTTTTCAACGAATGCTGTTTTAAATTTTTCATAAATAGGTCTTTCTACAAAAATTCTAGACCCACATAAACATATTTGCCCTTGATTCGCAAAAGATGATCTTATTGTTGTACTCAGCATATCATCAAAATCACAATCTGCAAAAATGATATTTGGATTTTTACCACCAAGTTCAAGAGAAAGTTTTTTAAACATCGGCCCTGCAGTTCTTGAAATATAGGCCCCTGTTTGCGTACCTCCGGTGAATGAAATCGCCTTTATCGATGGATGCTTGACAATAGCATCTCCCGCAGATGGTCCTGTTCCATGAATGATATTGAGGACCCCCGGCGGTAATCCAATTTCCTGTGCTACTTCAGAAAGCAAGTACGCCGTATATGGAGTAACCTCAGAAGGTTTTGCTATCACACAATTCCCCGAGGCCAATGCCGGAGCAATCTTCCATGAAAACAAATACAGGGGTAGATTCCAGGGAGAAATACAACCCACCACACCAATAGGTTTTCTCGTGGTGTAATTGATTCCTTGGCCTTCCATGGCGTGAGACTCGGATGCAAAATGTATGATTGCCGTAGCAAAAAAGTGAAAGTTTGAAACAGCTCTTGGGATATCAACTTGAGCGGCCAAAGCAATCGGTTTCCCATTGTCCAGTGATTCAGCTTTCACAAATTCATCCATCCGCTTTTCTATCCCCTCCGAAAGCTTAATGATAAACTTGCTCCTTTTTTCAATAGACATACCCGACCATTCCGGAAAAGCTTTATGTGCAGCTTCAACGGCTTCATCAATATCTGAAGCATCTGAATCCGGAATTAGAGAATATACTTTTCCCGTTGAAGGGTCTATGTTGTCAAAATATTTTCCGGATTTTGGTTCAACAAGGGCACCGTTAATATAGTTGGCTATTTTTTTCATGCATCAATACAATTAAAGCAAATGTCATAAAAAAAACCGAAAGGGAAGAATGAAAAAGGTCATCACATTATTTCTAACTTCGTAAAACATGTAATTATATTCTATGGAAATCTCAAAGGCACAAAAGATTGTAGATGATTGGATTAAAAAATATGGTGTTCGATACTTTGATGAATTGACGAATACCGCTATTTTAATGGAGGAGGTTGGGGAACTGGCCAGAATAATGTCTAGACGATACGGAGAACAAAGTGAAAAAGAATCCGACAAAAACTTAAACCTAGCCGACGAAATTGCAGATATTTTATTTGTTCTCATTTGTATTTCAAACCAGACAGGAGTGGATCTTGAATCTGCGTTTAATAAAAACATGGAGAAAAAAACATCTCGAGACCAAACTAGGCATATTAATAATGAAAAGCTAAAGCGAGATTGAAAGAGGAATTCGACAAGGAAGTTAGAAAGTTATTTAGATCTGGTAAATCTATAGTGCTGAACGCCGATAGTAAAGAATCTTTTTCTTTGCTAAAGCAGTTGATTGTTGACGAAATACCGGAACCTCAGGAGGGCTCTCCAAGGGGTATAATTTTGTTTAAAGATGATCAAAATGCCAGAGATTTTAATGATTATATAGAGAGCGTATTTAAAGATTTAGATTTGACTGCTGACCTCATTGTTGAAAAAGGGCTACGCGTGAAGCAAAGAAATGATCTCTATTTTGGGACAGAGTTGATTATTGGAACACCTAAAAGACTATGTGAAATATATTATCAAAATGGATTCAACATCGGCGAGCTTAAATTTTTTATGGTGGTTGACATTAATAATATATTTCAAAAAGGACTCAAAGGTTTTGTAAGTCGGCTTACAGAAAGCCTTCCCAAATGCAAAAAATTAATCATTGAATCTAAAGGAAAAGAGGAGGCTGTCAAGTCCTATTATTCTGAATTTATTTTCCCATTCAAAAAGGTATCCTAAAAATAACCTCGAACTAAATTAAGTCAAAAGCACTCACGAAAACAGGGGTTTTTGAACTGTATCGTTTTCTCTGGTTTCTTGTTACTACAGCTACTTTTTTCTCACCGAGAAGTCTATCTAAAATACCCCATCTTATTTGTTTCTTATGTCTTTTATATATCTCCTTATTTGGATCAATAAACCAAATGAGTGAATGGACATTGTAGATGCTCATTGCTCCGTCAAATAATTTTTCAATGTCTTTTGGTGCGTTATTTTTTGAATAAACAGCATCGGGAACAATAAAAAGGTGGTTTTGGGGATTGATGAGTTTATTCAAAATCGGCAGAAACGGTAGAACTTTCACCAAAAAAGATCCAAACCTTCCCGGTAAACTTAAGATACGCCAATGCACCTTTGTGAATTTAGCAAAAGCAATTAGGTTTCCCTGATTGTCATTTAAACCAATGTAATTGCCCTTTTTAATATGAGCTTCATAATAAAACTCATCCGACCCATATTCTTCTCTAATTGTATTTGAAATTGAATCCCAACTTTTAATATTTACGATATTTCTATCCTTTTTAGGATGGTTTCTACTATACGTTCTTGAAACAATATGTGAATACCGTTCAAAACCAAATCGCTCACTAAACAAACGGCTCCTATCATTTTCAAGATCTATATATGCGTATAAAGGATGGTTTGGTCTTTCCTTCTCAAGCTGATCAAATACCAGTGAAATTTGTTGCTCCAAATGTGTGCTTTTTGCTTTTTTAGCACTTTTTCTTTTGCTTTTACTCTGGAAAGAAACACTAAATGCAAAATACCTCAGGTAATAACCGATTTCACGAATACAAAAGGTAACATTTGCAATTACTCGCCCATTTCTATTTAATGAATACGATACAGGATTATCTGCTTCTTTTATGCGTTCTTTAGTATCAAGATGAATATATCGAGCGCCATTTGTGCCTAGCTCCGTGTTGGAGAGTAATTCTATTAATTCAGGTGAAATTTTATCTGATGAAACCAGATTCATGTTGGAAGGGAAAGCTATTAGTTTTCCACATTGATACTAATGTCCTTTACAGAATATGCTATTTTTAAGGCATCTACCGCTTGTAATTGTTTTCTTATATCAAATACAATACCTGCAGGAGCACCAATATCAGCTTTGACACATGTTATTACTGACTCAATAGGTGCTTTCATTCTAGCAGGCTTAGAAGCAAATTTGCTTTTTTTCCATTCTCCAACTTTATTGGCATCATATAAACCATCAGGAGTTGCCTGTACAACATTATCTAAAGAAAGCGCATATCCATACTCGAAGGCAGCCGCTCTACTCTTATTTCTAGGCTTTCCCAAGTATATGAAGTCTATTTCAGACCTTTGCTTATACGGAGTTAAATCTTCCGTGTCTGTTCCTTTTGGTGGCTCAAATTGAACTGTAGGATCAGTTTCTTTAGTCGTAGTAGCGACCATAAAAAAGAAAAGCAACATAAATACGATATCAGGCAACGAAGCTGTATTCATAGCCGGAGCTGACCTTTCATCTGCTTTTTTAAACTTAGACATTGCTTTAGTTTTTCGGTTCTACTTCAATTATTTTTCCAGGGTACAATATGTTAATCAAATCAATCTTTGGTTTATCATCTGGATTCTCATCTGGATTTTGATTGTACCTAAATTTCATGTGAGTGTAAGATTCTCCAAACAGTTCCTTGCACTTTTTATTCTTTAATGTATTTAAAGCCTCCTCAATTTCATTATGAATCTGAGTATATATACCATACGTTGTCTCTTTCTGAACAACAATTTTAATATGAGCTTGCTTATCAATTTCTCGAAGCTCGGTAATCCCTGTTTGAGCAATCAATAATTGAATTGCTTTTTCTTTTTTGAGCCACTCATCCTGAGCGGAGATCAAAAAAGTTACCAAATCAGCATCCCC
>WTIB01000045.1:12484-16968 GCA_011522905.1 Crocinitomicaceae bacterium
TTTTGAGCCACTCATCCTGAGCGGAGATCAAAAAAGTTACCAAATCAGCATCCCCAGCTGCATCAGCTGCATCAATCTGCCCATCTAATGTGGCCATATTTTCTCTACAAAGCTCCAGGGTAGCCGTTGAATAAAGAGGATAATTAGCCGCAAAATCATTTTCTTTTTCACTGTGCGTATAAAACTCCATAATGATATCCGATATCTCACTTGGTTCTGGATAAAAGTCCCTTACTTTAATCTGATTTTGACTGTTGGCTTCAATTTTAAGGATATTTCTCTTCTGAATTTCAATATCTTCGGGTGGAACATCAATCTTCTGGGGGATATCCCTCAAATAGGCTTGATCCTTATCCATCGTTGTCGTTACCAAAAAGAATAACAACAATAGGAAGGCAATGTCCGCCATTGAACCCGCATTTATTTCTGGTATATCTCTTTTAGACATATTTATTATCTTCTATAACGACCCATAAAAGGACCTAAAACAATGGCAAGTACACCTATCAGCAAACATATACCAATGGTATAAAGTCCAGCTGATGTAATGGCTATCGTATTTGCCCCTACATTGACTTTATCAGGGTCAAGCTGTAAACTTTCGATAGTATCTGATGAGCCAATAAAAAACAACAACAAAAATACAGTCGCACTAATCAATAATCCCAATATTGAAAGACCTGTTTTCTTAGGTCTGATAATCAACTGATAAATAAAAAAACCAATGACCGTGATTAATGCAGCTCCGATGAGAATATTTACATAGGAGATTGCTGAAAAGCTCGCGGGCGAATCACCAACAAAGGCATCTATTACTTCTAGAGGAGCTCCAGATTCTGGATAGTCTGATGCTACAAGCCATATACAAAGACTTACGCCTAAGAGACCTAGAACAAACTTGGAAATATTTAGTATTTGATTAATATTATCTTTCATAAAGAAAAGCTTAAATTATTTGGTAACCTTATTGGCCAGCATCATGTCAACCAAGGAAATAGATGCTTCTTCCATTTCATTTACAATTCCATCAACCTTACTGGTAATGTAGTTGTAAAAAATCTGAAGAATAATGGCTGAAATCAAACCAAATACAGTTGTCAATAAAGATACCTGAATACCCCCTGCTACAGTAATCGGTGATACCTGACCATCCTTTACAATTTGTTCGAAGGCCTGAATCATTCCAATTACAGTTCCCAAGAAACCAAGCATTGGAGAAAGCGCAATAAATAACTGCAGCCATGTCATTCCTTTTTCCAATAAACCGTTTTGAACTCCTCCGTATGAAATGATTGATTTTTCAACGATATCAACACCCTCATCAGCTCTTGACAGTCCTTGATAATATATTGATGCTATTGGGCCTCTAGTATTTCTTGCAACTTCTAGTGCTGCAGCAACACCGCCTGACTTTAGAGCATCTTCTATCTCCTGTTTAAATTTATTTGTATCAATGGTAGAAAGGTTTAAATAAACTACTCTCTCAATCGACAGAGCCATTCCTATAATCAAACAAAGAAGTACAGGTGTCATCCATAAAGGGTCCCCCTGAATAAACTTTTGCTTTAATTTTTGAGAAAAAGTGAGGTCTTCTTCAGCCTCTTCAGCGTTTTTCGTATTTGCATTTTTCAATTCTATATCCTGCGCCGCTTCAGCAGGACCAGCGTCTCCAGTTGCTACTTCGGTTTCGGCTCCCGCAAGGTCAGTTGCGTCTTCCTGTGCAGCAAGATTTAATGTAAGTCCTAGAGTCAATACTACTAAGATGGCTAACGATTTCATCATATTTTTCATAATTGGTTAATTGAAATTCTATGTTAATTTATTAAGTGTCAAAAATAATGTTTTTTTGCTTTTACGCAATTTTTTGTTCCTACATAATAGCTATCTTTCACAAAACGCAGAAAAAAATGCGGAGAGAGAGGGATTCGAACCCTCGATACGCTTCCGCGTATACACGCTTTCCAAGCGTGCTCCTTAAGCCACTCGGACACCTCTCCGACTTAAAGGAATGCGAAGATAAAAAAACTTAGAAACACTTAAGTCTATTTTATTTCAGCAAACTAAAAATAAATAAGCCTATTGAAAAATAAATGAATAATCCAACGACATCATTTAATGTGGTGATAAATGGCCCTGTTGCCAATGCGGGATCAATTTTATATTTATTTAATAGTAGCGGTATAAATGTTCCAAAGATGGCTGCTACGACGATAACTGTAAATAATGAAGTGCTCACAACCAAACCAATATCGAAGCCTCCAAATGCGGTTCCTATACCCAAAATAATTAAAGACAGCAGAATACCATTTAGCATTCCTACCAATGTTTCTTTCCATATTTTTCCGAGAATACCTCCCATATTTTGATCACCTCGAGCCAAGGATTGTACGACTATAGCAGACGATTGAACACCAACATTCCCGCCCATCGCAGTGATTAAGGGAATAAAGAATGCCAATTCGGGATGTTCAAAAATGCTTACTTCAAAGCCAGAAATAACTTGTGCGCCTAATATTCCTCCCGCAAGACCTATAATTAACCACGGCAAGCGGGCTTTTGATATTTTCCAAATCCCTGCGTCTGACTTTAATGGATCTGAAATACCTGTTGCTAGCTGGAAATCTTTATCCGCCTCTTCTTTTAAATAATCTACAACATCGTCTATCGTAATTCTGCCCACCAACTTATTTTGATAATCGACAACTGGAACAGATACCAAGTCATATTTTTCCATCACATTTGAAACTTGTTCGGAAGAATCTGATGTTTTTACAGAAATAATGTTCTTTGAATTGTATAATTCCGCAATTTTTGTTGATGAATTGGCAATAAGTAATCTTTTCAAGGACAGCACACCCAGCAAATGCTCACCTTCATCCACTACAAAAATATTCATTACCCGCTCCACATCTTCAGCTTGCTTTCTTAATTGCATAATTGCCTTATTCACAGGCCAATTAAGTTGTACAACCAAAAACTCTTTCTGCATTAACCCTCCGGCAGTATCCTCATCATAGTTGAGAAGGTCTACAATATCCTCTGCCGCCTCGTCATCGTCCATTTGAGAAATTACCTCCTGAATCTTATCCTCTGAAAATTCTCCCAAAATATCAGCAGCATCATCTGAATCGAGATTTTCAATTTGATCGGCAATTTCTTTTGTGCTGAGCGTATCTATTAAGCTTTCCCTATTCTCTTCCTGGAGGTCCATCAGGATATCTCCTTGAACCTCATCTCCACCTAAATAATATACATATTTTGCATTTTCAGTTGAAAGCTCGTCCAGAACATCTGCAATATCGGCATGATGCAACTCAAAAACATTTTCCAAAATCCATTGATTGTCTTTCTCCTCAATTTTGGAGTTTAAGATTTCAATAAATTCTTTGGTGATTTTAAATTGCATTCTTCTCTAGTGGCATTATTTATTATCGTGGCACATCCCTTGAATTTCATGAAAGGTATCGTGAACCAACACTATTTTTTTCGATACTATTTTATCCTTGGCATTCTTTCGGATACACTTATCTAAAGAGCCACATTGTTTTTCAAGTTTGATCAGTGCCAGTGAAATATCCGGGCTTAATAAAGGTTTTGGAATTGCTGAGGTGTTTAGTAGAATAGCCTTTGCAAACAATTCCCCACTCCTATCTCTTATGGGATTATAATTGCCTTTTTCAGCTGGGTGAAATGTTTGTGCAAGCACCTTGTGAAAATGCATAAGTTCAGGCCAATGCTCTTTCTCTATCGTCTTTAGCAATGGATCTGTTAAGGCTAAATTGTACTTATTAGCAACAACTGACCAATCTAAAATAGACCAAATAGCACTGAGGTAATCCCCTCTTTTGTTTTGGTACTTTAGATAGTAAGCATGTTCCCATACATCTATCCCTAAAACTGGAATCCCTCTCACCTCAGACACATCCATGATTGGATTGTCTTGATTTGGGCTACTTGTAACCGCAAGTTTTTTTTCAGGCGTGACAACCAACCACGCCCAACCTGATCCAAATCTGGTTGCGGCAGCTTTATTTAATTCCATTTTCAAATTATCCAAGCTGCCATATTGATTTAAAATCTCCTTATAGAGCTTTGATTTTTGAGTTTTAAGCACTTGTTCGTCTGATGCTTTAACCTTTGAAGGGTTTAAGAGTTCCCAAAAAAGGGTGTGATTATAATGTCCCCCTGCATTATTTCGAACGGCCTTTGACCTGTAGCTTGCATAGAGCATCAAATCAACAAGGGCTTTTTTTTCTAAGCCTTCTTTCAATACAGCCTTGTTTAGCTTGTTTACATATCCCTGATGATGTTTGGAATGATGTATTTCCATGGTTTTGGAATCAATCACACCATAAGCGTCATATGGATGTGATAATTCAGGCAGACTAAATGGTTGTCCGAAAATACTTCCTGAAATAAATAAGGTAATTAGTAGCGGTATTAATCTCATGTTTTCTGTTTAGACAAAGTTAATCGATTCAAGG
>WTIB01000189.1 GCA_011522905.1 Crocinitomicaceae bacterium
GACAAAATGATGAGCTATAATGATTACCTTAAAGACGATAAAATCATTGCCTTGAGGGAACAAATGTATGCCTAATGCCTAAAACTAAATTTAAATTATCTGCTCCCCTACCTCATCAGCAATATTTACATGTTGAACTCAACATAAGTACCAGCAATAAGCAAACTGAAATTCATCTTCCGACTTGGAGACCTGGTCGATATGAATTGGGGAACTTTGCCAAGAACATTCGAGCATTCAAGGTATTTGATCAAGAAAACAATCCCCTTTCATTTCAAAAAAAATCAAAACATTGCTGGCTGGTAGATTCTGCGAATACAACAGAGCTGCGCATACAATATCAATATTATTCAGCAGAGCTCAATGCAGGGTCAACATTTGTCGATACAGAACAGCTTTATATGAACCCAGTAAATTGTCTAGTGTATACCACAGAACAATTTAATAATCCAATTCAGATTGACTTTGAAATTCCGAATAATTGGCTTGTCGCAAGTAGTATGGAATTGATAAAGAATAAATCATTTCAGGTAAATTCATTTGATGAGCTTTTTGATACGCCTGTAATCTGCTCACCGAATTTGGCTGAAAAAACATATGAAGTGGATGGCTATAACTTTCATATATGGCTAAATGACTTATTAAATATACAATGGGACAAAATCATCCAAGACTTTGAAAAGTTTACAAAAAAACAAATTGAAGATTTTGGAGAATTTCCAGTTAAAGATTTTCATTTTTTAATTCAAACACCAAATTATCCGCTCTATCACGGTGTGGAGCATTTAAAAAGTACCGTAATTGCCTTAGGGCCAAAATATGACGTTTTTGGGAGCCTGTATTCAGAATTACTTGGTGTTTCATCTCATGAGCTATATCATGTATGGAATGTCAAATCAATTCGTCCTAGCAAAATGAAGCCTTATGATTTTCAAAGTGAAAATTATTCAAAGCTAGGTTATGTCTATGAGGGAGTTACCACATATATGGGAGATCTATACCTCCTGAAAAGTGGTGTATTTAGTCTTGAAGAATACCTCAAAGAGTTAGAAAAACAGTTTCAAAAACATTTCGATAATCATGGAAGGTTTAATTATTCTGTTGGTGATTCATCCTTCGATACTTGGCTAGATGGATATGTTAAGGGCGCACCGGGAAGAAAGGTTTCCATTTATGTTGAAGGATGCTTGTTGGCATTTGTTACTGATTATATGATTCGAAAAGCATGTAAAAATAAGGTAGGTATAGAAGGAGCCATGAAGCAGATGTATTATCATCCAGAAATTGTAAAAAATGGGTATCAGGAATCTACCTATCGTGAAATATTGGAAAATGTTTCTTCGATTTCATTTGATAAGTTATTTGAGAACTATTTGAATGGACTGCATTCATATGAAAGTATCTTAATTGAAGCATTGGACTATTTTGGATTGGAGCTAGTAAAAAACCCTTCTCCTTCTTATTCCGAATCTGTACTTGGGATAAAATCAATCTACCAAAATGGAAAAATCAACATTATTGACATCTTTCCTGGTAGTCCTGCGGATATGAGTGGGTTGTCAATCGGAGATGAAATAACTGGAATTAACGCTACTCAGCTCAATAACAATTTGGACAAATGGTGTCGATACTATGACCAGCACGGCATAAAACTGCACATTTCTCGAAAGCAACAAATGATGATTTTTGAGATGCCTACTTTAAATCGAAGCTTTTATCAAACGATTAAAATACAATCCATAAAGGAGATAAGTAAAAATCAACTAAAAGCCCGTCAGGCCTGGGGCTGTTTAGGTGAACGATAAAAAGTAAATATCAATAAAGGCAACAAGGTAAGATCTAATATAAGAGCAATAAATAAAGTCATACTCAGTAGGAGCCCCATGTTAAAGGTTCCCATAAATGTCGAAAATAACAGCAGCAAAAAACCTGAGCACAAAACAAGAGTCGTCAGTATCATTGCTTTACCGGTGACAACAAAAGAATGTTTTAAGGCATCCCTGACGGATTTACCCTTCATGAGCTCGAATTTAAATTTACCCAAGAGATGTATGGTATCATCTACAGCGATTCCAAAAGCAATGGTGAAAATGATGGAGGTACTTGTTTTGACCTCTATACCTAAATAGCCCATTACTGCGGCAATAAAAATAAGGGGGATGGTATTCGGGATAATGCTTATAATGACCATTCGAATAGATTTGAAAACAAAACCCATAATCACTGAAACCACGCCAATGGAAAGCAGTAACCCATATATTAGACTATTTGATAAGTATCTAATATTCTTATCCAATAAAAAAGCAGAACCTGTTACCCGAACCTCTATAAACTTAAAATCCCTTTTCTTTACATATTCTAAAAATCTATTGGTCCGACCTGTAACGTAATTATTTCCTTTATCAGGGATAGTCCCTTGAATCCTGGTCACAGTTTCAGTTGAATCAAGAAAAAGATTTAAAAGTTTACCTTGATCTGTCATTTTCAAAAAACGTCTATATCTTTTAATATCACGCTTCTTTTTGGGGAGTTTAAAATATTTCTTATTCCCTAAATGCGAGGAACGATTCAATACCTTGATTGACTGAATTAAAGAGGTCTTAAGCTCCATTCCAAAGGTATCTTCCAAATAGGTTTCAACTTCCTCAATCTCATTTAATACATTTTGATCCCAGACATTCAATGAGGTATCTGTTACCTTAATGGCTAGCTCAAATGGACGATATCCCCCATAATGTTTTTCAAAATATCCAAAATCCTTTTTCACAGGATCGGAATCCTTAATATCATCCATAATCAAATTATCAGACTCTAGATGAGACATTCCATATATAGCCAGCACAATAAAAATAAAGGAAGCACCCCATACCTTTTTTTTATTCCCCATTACCCACTCAAAAAAATCTGGTAACAATTTAAACCATATGGACTGTTTTTCTTTCGTTATTATTTTGGGAGAAGGAAAGTAATAAAACAGTATAGGTAACATCAGTATTGAAAGGAAAAAAGCCAGAAGAACACCAATGCCTATGATCAAACCAAACATTTTTACGGGCTGTACATTTATAAAATAAAGTGAGAAAAAACCTACTGAAGTTGTTACTGAGGTCAGAAAAGTTGAAAAACCAACTTCTTTTATGGTGGTTTTAATGGCCTCAAACTTTGTCAATTCATCTCTTAGGGCATCCATATACCTAGAAACCAAATGAATCACATCTGACATCGCCACTACGAACATAATAGATGGAAGGGTGGTCAAAAGAATATTCATTGGGCTATTAAACAATCCCATACCACCGAGTATCCATAATAAAGATGACAGAATAACAATTTGAGGCAAAATGATTCCCCAGCCAGATCTAAATGCAATAAACAAGAAAAGAATTACAAGAATAGCACTTAACCCCATAAAAAGTAGTAATTCCTTATTCATCTTCTGGATGTAATACTGCTGTCCTACAGCCGTACCGGCCAAATGTGTTGCATCAAATGAAAAGTCATCCAATTTTGAACGAAGTACATTTACAAGTTTCTCACTTTTTTTACGAGATAAATCATTCTCGTGTTTAATGAAAATACAAACTGATTTTCCATCCCTAGCAATCAGGGTATTTACAAGTTCTTTACTATTATAAATCCTTGTTGAATCCTCAGATAATTGTTCCTTTATTGAAGCTGATGAGTCTGTCCATTGGCTAAAATTCACATAGGGTTTTTTAGAGCTAAATCCACCCTGATATAAATAAACTTCATCTTGATTTGTAATTGAACGAACGGCATCAACATATGGCAAATCACTTTCTAATGACTTTGTAAGCGAATCAAGTTCAAGTAGAAAGTCAGTCTCAAAAACACCATTCTTATTTTCAATTGCGAGCAGTATAAAATTATTATCAAACTCGAATTGCGCTCTATGCTTATAAAAGAAATCTGCATCTTCATCTTCTGCAGGAAAAAATTTCTCAAAATCATAATCAAATTGTAAGTTCCTAACCTGAAAGCCCAATAATACGGTGACACTTATGAGAACAACAGCGAGTACCTTTGTCCAAACAGAAAAACTTTTTTCTTTGAGAAATTTCATAATAACGAGGCAAAAGTATTGTTTTCAAAGAATAAAGAGAACAAATCTCAATAATATATTCACTAATTAAGCATTCAGTATTACAGCAAACAATTTTAAGTCAATCGGGTACAGATACATAAAAATTACTGGGAAAATTAACCAAGAATAAGCCTTTTTTGGACCTTGTTACAGCGGTATAAAGCCATCTTAAATATGACTTAGCTTGCATTGAATTAGGAATAAAAGAACCATCTATATAAACATGGCCCCATTGCCCCCCTTGGGCCTTATGAACGGTTGAAGCATATCCGTATTTCACGTGTAATGCATTGAAATAGGCATTATTCATTACCTCCCTATATCTCATTTGTTTATTATTAATATGGAAATAGTCCTTTTCGATTTCATAAAATAAAAACTTCATTTTTTCTCTTCCCAATGATGCCGTATCTATATTTAAAGTTTCAGAAA
>WTIB01000020.1:0-9097 GCA_011522905.1 Crocinitomicaceae bacterium
GTGTCCATTAAAAAATATAATGCCCGAGTTTTCATTTAAAGTAGGGCTTACAAGATCCGTCACAAGATTCATGGTATGACTCGTAAGGTCGTATTCACAAGAGCCATCATTAATCGTTGCAAAGGGCATATAATTATTCGCTAATGGGTCTGTACAGCCCTCTTGTGCATAATAAGCCAACGAAAAAAAGAATAAAACGCTTATATGAATAATTTGCTTGACCAATTTTTGGATTCAGAGTGAGATAATAAATCTAATTTTTTCAAATAAGTTACCACCTTTTCAATAATTTCTGGCAAATTTTCATCGTTATTTTTCCACTCAGTTTGAGAAAGCCAGGCCTTTACTTGATGCAAATCAAGGTTGTATCTCCAAGAAATAATTTCCGCTGTGTTTTCTGATGACTTAACTTGCAACGCTCTTTTCTTGACGACTTGAATAACCTTTTTAATCTCTTCAGGATGATTTTCAACAACCTCATTTCTCGCTGCTATAACAAACGACGGCCAAGGTGTATAAACCTCACCGACTCGTCTACATTTCTTTTGGTCAACATATGGCTGAGTTGTAAATTTTTCCCATAAAAAAACCTGTGCTTCTCGATTTTCCAAAGCCCAAAGTCCGCCGTACACATCACCTACTACATTAAACTTTAGGTTTTCTGATTTCAGCTGATTTTGATGTGCCATCACGTAGGACATTAAATGAGAACCTGATGCCTCCCTCGATATAGCTATCGTTTGGTCATTTAAATCTTGAATGGTTTCAAATCTTGATTTGTATGGAACATGCACCCCCCAACATAACGGGGTACTTACATATACATCAAGTATTTTCGCCTCCAACCCCTGAAGAATTGACCTGCTTATTCCTTCCGTTAGAACAACAGCTACATCTATTGAGCCCGATTGAAGACCCTTGATCATTTGTCCTGTCCCTCCACTCATATCTGCCCAATGAAGCGCAATTCCTTCTTTACGAAATAAGCCCTCTTCGATGGCGACCCTCCATGGGTAATTAAAATGTTCTGGTACCCCCCCTACTTTTAATCCTAACATATTAAGCTGGTTTAAAAATTTGTTTTTCATACAGCGTTCTATATTTTCCGTTTTCTAACAACAATTCGTTGTGTGTGCCCTTTTCAATAATTTCTCCCAGCTCCATAACAACAATTTGATCGGCCTTTTGAATGGTACTTAGCCGATGAGCAATTACTATTGAAGTTCTTCCTTTTGTTAGATTAGCGGTAGCCTTTTGTATCAACATCTCGGATTCGTTATCAACACTTGATGTCGCTTCATCCAAAATTAATATTTGGGGATCATAAACATAGGCACGGATAAAGGCAAGAAGCTGTCGCTGTCCAACAGACAAAACAGAGCCTCTTTCACCAATCGTGTAATCATATCCGTCAGGGAGCTTGGATATGAAATCATGAGCGCCAACAGCCTTAGCGGCTTCTATAACGGCTGCTCTCGAAATTGATTCATCGCCCAAGGTGATGTTATTGTGAATGGTATCTGAAAAAAGAAAAATATCTTGCAATACAATAGCAATATTTTCCCGTAGAGTTGATAGACTAATGTCCTTGATATCTACTATACCAATTTTTATGGTGCCCGATTGATGCTCATAAAACCGACCCAGAATATTTACTATGGTCGATTTTCCAGCTCCAGTTGCGCCTACAATTGCGACCATTTTTCCAGTTTCAATTTTTAAATTAATCTTTTTTAATACCTCTGCATCTCCGTCATATGAAAATGAAACATCATTAAAAGATATATTTTGACCAAAATCAACCTCCCGGAGCTGCCCGGATTCCTGCCTTTGATCTCTATGGTCAATTATTTCAAATATTCGTTCTGCCCTAACAATGCCACGCTGAAGGACATTAAATTTATCTGCCAGCTGGCGTATTGGACGGTATAGTTGATAAATCCACAGTGTAAACGCGATTATTTGACCATACATTGCTTGAACCTCAATTGTGTTTTTACCTCCTGCATTAATCGCGCCCCAAACCAATAAGAAAGCTATGGAAAGCGAGCTGAGCATCTCCACTACCGGAAAAAAAATAGAGTTGGCCCAAACCGCATTGATATGAGCTCTTCTGTGCCCCTTGTTGATTTCAACAAACTTGTCGTATTCCTCTGCGTTTTTATTAAAAAGTTGAACGACGGACATTCCGGTCAAATGTTCTTGCACAAAAGTGTTCAATTTAGTAACCTGCTTTCTTTCTAGCTGAAAGGCCGACTTCATAGCCCTAGCAAAAATACGCGTTGCAATAATCAAAAGAGGGATTGGAATTAAGGTCATTAAAGAAAGTTCCCAATTAGTGTAAAACATTAAACTTAATACTACCGTGAGTGAGATTAAGTCTCTTGACATTTCCATAATCCCCGAAGAAAAAACCTGTGTAATCGCCTCCAAGTCTGAAACAACTCGGGTTACCAGTGCACCTAAAGGAGTCTTGTCAAAATATTTCATTCGAAACGAAACCACATGGGCGAACAATTTTTTCCGAATATCCCGAATCACAGACTGGGCAAGCAAATTTGAAAAATAACTAGAAACGAATTGTAAGACGCCTTCTAAAAAAAGCAAACCAACAATCCCTATACACCAGCGAAGTAGAAGTTCTTTGTTCTGTGTGTTAACGATATAGTTGTCAACCATTTTACCGATAAGATATGGTCTTAAGGGGCTAAGAAATGAAAGGAGTAAAACGCAAAAGGCAGCAAAAACAAAAAGTTTTTTATATGGTGTTACGTAAAGCATTAATCGCTTAAACATCCTAAAATCCACCTTCTTTTTTTCCATAAGCACACAAATTTAAATTAAAACATGCGAACCCCCTTTAAATGTTTAAAAAAACAAAATGTAAATCTGAATGCTCAAGACAAGTCATATTGGCCGCCAACACTTTGTTGAAGTTAATATTTTGTGTATTTTTGCCCTCTATTTTTAACTGAACAACTCATGGGGGTCAAAATATTTGCCGGTAGAGCTTCTCAACACTTAGCAAAACGCATTGCAGATGCCTATGGACAAACGCTTGGAAACGTGAACGTCAATGTGTTTAGTGATGGTGAGTTTCAGCCTTCACTGGAAGAGACAGTTCGTGGTCAAGACGTATTTATCGTTCAGTCTACAATGCCTCCAACTGAAAACCTTTTTGAACTTTTATTATTGATTGATGCCGCCAAACGAGCATCGGCAAGAAAGATCATTGCTGTAATTCCATATTTTGGTTTTGCACGCCAAGACAGAAAAGACAAACCAAGAGTTGCAATCGGAGCAAAGCTGTCTGCAAACATGCTAATCGCTGCGGGAATTGATCGTATTATGACCATGGACCTGCATGCAGATCAAATCCAAGGATTTTTTGAGGTTCCTGTTGATCACCTATACGCCTCCACTCTTTTTCTTCAAGAAATTGAGAAAATGGACGCTAAAAACCTTGTAATTGCAGCACCTGATGTTGGTGGAGCGAAAAGAGCCAATTCATACAGTAAGAAGCTGAACTGTGGCTTAGCTATTTGTCATAAGCACAGAAAAAAGCCAAATGAAATTGCTGAAATGACTGTAATTGGTGAAGTAGCAGGTAAAGATGTAGTTATTATTGACGATATGTGTGATACTGCAGGAACGCTAACTACTTCAGCTAACCTTTTGGTTGAAAAAGGGGCAAATAGTGTTAGGGCATTTTGCACACACGCTGTGCTTTCTGGTCCCGCATATGAGAGAATTAATAATTCTAAATTAACTGAGCTTATTGTTACTGATACAATTCCAATGACTCAAAAGAGTGATAAAATCCGTGTGATAACTTCGGCGGATTTATTTTCGGATGTGATTCAGAAACTGATTAATAATCAGTCAATAAGCGGACACTTTGTAATATCATAAAATAAATATATAATGAAAACAACACAATTGAGCGGTTCGCTTCGGGCGAACGTAGGGAAAAAGGACGCTGCCAGCCTAAGAAATGCTGGTATGGTTCCGTGTGTGCTTTATGGGCAGGGTGAGCAAACCCATTTCGCTGTAAAGCAAGTAGCAATGAATAAAATTATTTTTTCGCCAGATGTATTTCTTGTCGAACTTGATATCGAGGGGAAAAAAACCAAAGGAATTATTCGGGAGATTCAACAACACCCTGTAAAAGATACGATTCAGCATGTTGACTTTTACGAATTGAACGAAGATAAAAAAGTAAGAGTAAACCTTCCTGTACGAACTACTGGTGTGGCAAGAGGAGTTTTGAATGGGGGTAGATTAAACATGGCATTTAGAAACCTAACTTGTTACGGGCTTGCTAAAGATTTACCCGAGGCGATTGTTATTGACATTTCATCGGTTAGAATTGGTCAAGGAATTAAAATTTCTGAACTAAATATTCCTGGAGTGACATTTTTAGATCCTGCGTCGGCTATGGTGATTTCAGTTAAAATGTCAAGAGGAGCTGTTGATGAAGAGGAAGAAGAAGAAGAAGGAGAGGAAGGTGCTGAAGGAACTGAAGAGGGTGCTGAAGGAGCTGAAAGCAAAAAAGAAGGAGAGGGAGAAAAAGCTGAAGAGAAAGCAGAATAAAATTCTTTTTATAAAAATAAAGAAACCGCTTCTAGCGGTTTTTTTTGTGCCAATTTATCTTAAAAAAAGTGCCAATAAAAAAAATTTGATTCGAAATGACTAAATTCGTTTCTTACCTATGACCCAAAAGAAAGCACTTATTATTATCCCCACATTCAACGAAAAGCAAAACGTTGATCGGATGATTGATGCTCTTTTGGAGTTGGATGATTCATTTCATGTTTTATTTGTAGATGACAATTCTCCTGACGGAACAGCCAATATCATTTCGGAAAGAATTAATACTTCATCTGGCAGGGTTCATCTCGAAAAAAGAAAAGGAAAACTAGGCTTAGGAACCGCATACATCCATGGATTTAAATGGGCTATTGATAAAAAATACGATTACGTCTTCGAAATGGATTGTGACTTTTCACATAATCCGACAGATTTAAACCGATTAATGAAAGAGCTTGAAAATGGCATAGACTTAGTTATCGGATCGCGCTACTGTCGGGGGGGTAAAGTAAAAAACTGGCCCATCAAAAGAATTTTAATGTCTTACTTCGCCAGTGTTTATGTTCGATTAATTCTTTTTATTTCCATTAAAGACACCACTGCCGGATTTAAAGGATATAAAATCGGGGTTTTGAAAAAAATAAACCTAGATGGTATCCATTTTAAAGGTTATGCATTTCAAGTTTGCATGAAGTATGCTGCTTTGAAACATAAGTTTAATGTAAAAGAAATTCCCATTACTTTCGTGGATCGTGTTGAAGGGGATTCTAAGATGAGCACGGGTATATTTAAAGAAGCCTTTTTTGGGGTTTGGCAAATGAGACGAATGAAGTTATGAGTAAATACCTATTAAAAAACGGAACAGTTGTTAACGAGGGGGCAACAATACAACAAGATATATTAATCAAAGATCAGCGCATTGAAAAAATAGGTGTGAGCCTCAATGATAAGTCGGCAATTGAAATCAATTTGGAGGGTAAATATGTTTTACCCGGTTGTATCGATGACCAAGTTCATTTCCGCGAACCCGGGTTGACTCACAAAGGGAATATTCGAACGGAGTCAAGAGCGGCGGTTGCCGGTGGTATAACCTCATTTATGGAAATGCCAAACACCAAACCTAATGCAACAACCCAAGAGCTTTTGGAAGACAAATACCAAATTGCAAAAAAAGATTCTATAGCCAATTATTCTTTTTTCATGGGGGCAACGAATGATAACCTGAATGAGGTACTAAAAACAAATCCAAATAATGTCTGTGGGGTAAAAGTTTTCATGGGCTCCTCTACGGGAAACATGCTTGTTGATAATGAAAAAACCTTAGCCGGTCTTTTTTCGCATGTGCCTATGCTTATTGCTACCCATTGCGAAGAAGAACTAACTGTGCAAAAAAACTTAGCCGAAGCCAAGCTCAAATATGGTGATGAAATACCCATGGAGCTTCATCCGATTATCAGAAGTGAAGAAGCCTGTTATCTTTCTTCATCGCTGGCGGTAAATCTAGCGGAAAAACACGGCGCCCGCCTACATGTACTTCATATATCTACAGCGAAAGAAACTGAACTGTTTCGAAATAATATTCCATTGAACGAAAAAAAAATTACCGCAGAAGCTTGTGTTCACCATCTATGGTTTAGTGACAAAGATTATGCAACAAAGGGAACTAGAATCAAATGGAATCCAGCAGTCAAATCTGAGGCAGATCGAGAAGGAATTTGGAAAGCGTTATTAGATGATAGAATTGATGTTATTGCCACAGACCATGCTCCACACACCATCGAAGAAAAAAACAAATCTTATACGCAGGCTCCATCTGGAGGCCCTCTTGTTCAACACGCTCTATTGAGTATGGTGGAACATGTGAAAAATGGAAAAATAACGATTGAACGAGTTGTTGAAAAAATGGCCCATAGCCCAGCAATTCTATTCAGAATTGAAGAGCGTGGTTTTATTAGGGAAGGTTATTTCGCGGATTTAGTAATTGTAGACCCTAAGGATAATTACCATGTGAATAAAAGTAATATTCTATATAAATGCAATTGGTCTCCTTTCGAAGGTTATGAATTTTCAAGCGCTATTGATAAAACTTTCGTTAATGGAAATATTGTTTATGAAAACAACCAAGTTGTCGATGGGACTTTGGGAATGCGCCTTTCATTTAACCCTAGCCTTTAATGAAAAAGTTGATTTTTCTATTTTTCCTCATTTTGTCTTCCTGCACCTCGGAGGGAGAGCAAAAACTTATACCAAAAGACGATTTCACAAAAATTCATGGTGAGGTCTTGGTTGTTGAATCCTATTATCAGCTAAAGTATAGGTCTGTGGGAATATACAAGGATTCGCTAAAATCCTCAATTGATAAGCTTCTGAAAAAGTTCGGCTATACCTTTGAACAATATGAGAGGACTTATGATTACTACGCTATTCGCCAAAAAGAATTTCAACAAATCAACTCTGAACTGATTGAATCCTTTAATAGAAAAAAATTATAAGCGAACCTGCTCTGCGCTTACTTTAATTGACATAAAGCTTTCAGCACTTTGGTTAAATACTTGCGGGTTTTCCGTCGTCATAAACTGACATTTTCCCCCTTTTGAAATTTGACCTCGAAGAGAAGTGTGCCGTTGCAAATAGTCCTTAAGCTTAGCGGCCACAATTGGTCCTTGAGAAACAATTTTTATGTGACTTTCGGTAATCTCCTTCAAATAAGGAACTATAATTGGGTAGTGTGTACAAGCCAATAAAACGGTATCAATTAAGGGGTCTTTTGAGATGAGCAATTCAAAATCTTCTTTGATAATTGCCTTTCCCGATACTGATAAGTGTTTATTGCTCTCAATCAATGGAACCCACATGGGACAAGATTGTTGAGTAAGTACGATTTCCGGAGAAAATTTTTTAAGCTCAATACCATAAGAATTAGAATTCACTGTGCCTTCGGTGCCTAAGACACCAACATGCTGTGTTTCGGACATGCTTCCAATGGTTTCCGTTGTTGGACGAATAACACCTAGCACTCGGAAATCCGAATCCATATTTTTTAGGTCTCGTTGTTGAATAGTACGAAGGGCCTTTGCCGAAGAAGTGTTACAGGCCACTATAACCATTCGACAGCCTTTTTCCCAAAGAAACTTTATCGCTTCCAAGGTAAAGTCATAAACCACATCGTAAGAACGGTTTCCATATGGCGCCCTTGCATTGTCTCCAAGATATAAATAATCATATTCGGGAAGAAGTGCTTGAAATTCTGATAAAATGGTAAGACCACCGTATCCAGAATCAAAAACACCAATTGGCCCACTACTATTCATAAATCAAAGCTACAAAAAAAGGGCAACCATGTTGCCCTTTAAGATTTCATGTATAAATCCGTACAAGAGAACTATTTCCCCAATAACTCTTTTTCAAGTTTTAAGAGTTCTGTCATCACTTCATTTGTAATGTCTATACCTCCTTTGAAATACAAAGTAACTGTTTCGTCTAAAACGTAACTTAACTTTTTACTTTCAGCGATATTATTGACTGCTGTTTGAACAAGTTCTAAAATGGGTTTATTTAGCTCTTGACCATAAATTTGCATTTGTTGCTCTAGTTCTTGTTGTCTAGTTTGCAATGCTACTTGTTTCTTTTGAAGCTTTTCTTCTTCCATTTGCTTAATCACAGGTGACCAATCTTTTTCATTTTGTTGATATCGCATAACTGCAGCTTCAAAAGATTTATTCATTTCCTGTAATTCAAGAACACCTTCTTCTTCAAACTTTTTAAGCTTTGCCATCGCGTCTTTTCTAGACTGAAGCGTATCCAACAACACTTGTGAATTTATGTGTGCTATTTTAGTCTGTGCATTCACATTTAAAGCCAATACAGCTAAAACCAATATTAGTAATCCTCTTTTCATTTTATATTTATTTATTTAGTTCTTTTATTCTATTCCCATTTCATATAAGACATCATCACTGATATCATAATCACTTAAAGCATATATTAGGCTACTTTGATTTGCCTTATCGAAGATCAAATCGTATCCATCGCTCTTTGCCAACTTTTTTAGGGCTGTAAAAATACGATCTTGGATTGGTTTAATCAATTCCTGTCTTTTTTGGAAATAATCTCCTTCTGATCCAAAATGCAAAGTTTGCAACTCTAAGGCCTCCTGCTCTAAATTTTCAATTTCTTCCTGTCGCTTCTCTTTTTCTTCTTTTGGCAACAGTATTTCTTCTCGCTCGAAGTTGTTTTTTTTCTTTTTTATGGCTTCATAACGGTCCTCTATTTCCTTTGTCCAACGCTCCGCCAACTTATCCAATTTGTCCTTAGCCTCAACATACTCCGGAATCTTACTCATGATATAATCCGAATCGATATAGGCATATGATTGACTATTGGCAAAGGTTGTGCCAAAAAGTAACAAAAACATAAAAATATACTTCATCATAATGTTCGATTGAACAATTGAACGGCGAAGATACGCAATTATTGTAAAGGAATACTAATGACCAATCATCTTTGA
>WTIB01000020.1:9197-16702 GCA_011522905.1 Crocinitomicaceae bacterium
GTTGCGTCCATAAAATGAGTCCTTCCAGTTTTTACAATATTTTTAAAATCTTTTGCTTTTGAATCTAACGTATCTCTCAAGTTTTTAATCGCCGGAATTGTATGTTCCGCCACCTGTTTATATGCAGCAATATGCATAGCCGTGGGAAAGGTGTCATTAGAGGACTGAGATTTATTCACGTCATCGTTAGGGTTAAGTATTTTTTCCTGATCTGTCAGCGCTCCTCCATTAATTACATGTGCCCTATTCGCGATAACTTCGTTACAATTCATATTTGACTGCGTTCCAGAGCCTGTTTGCCAAACGACTAATGGAAATTGATCATCATGTTTCCCTTCAATAATCTCATCACATGCCTCACTAATCAAATTCTTTTTGTTTACATCCAATACACCGAGCTCACAATTGGCATGAGCAGCAGCCTTTTTTAATTGTGCAAATGCGTGCACTATTTCAATCGGCATTGAAGCTTCAGGACCTATCTTGAAATTATTACGAGACCTTTCAGTTTGAGCTCCCCAATATTTATCCGAAGGCACCTTCACTTCGCCCATCGTGTCTTTTTCAATTCTATATTCCATTTTATAATGAATTATTGAGTTAATTTTTTAATTTTGTATTCAATTATAGTTCAAAAATAATAGAACATGAGCACTTTCGGTATAGTTTTATTTCTTTTAATTGGTGGAATGGCCTTTTGGATGTTGTTATTTTTAATGGGTTTTATATTACCATACTGGATTACTCTTGGCCTTTTCGAGCAGCTTCGAGCCAAAAGGGTTTTAGATGATAAGGAAAAATAACTTCCTCTCCCTTTACCTTTATTTTTGCTTTTTTTCTTTCCTCTCATTATTAGAGTGAGATGATATTTATCATTTTTTACATTAAAATTCTTTAATTTCTTTGTGGTGAAATAATTAACTTAGGGCAAAGAACTAAATCGGCATTCTATGGAGATTACACCTGAAATTCAAAAACGCTTAGAATTATTACGTGATAAATATGCGGCCATAGGGCAAGATTTAAATTCTTATTTAGATGGATTAATATTTGCTAATCCAATCGTATATTGGGATTATATCGAAGTAGATGCATTACTAAGTCTTCAAAAGCCAAAAACAGATTTTCCGGATGAAAAAATATTCATTGTATACCACCAAATTACAGAGCTTTATTTTAATCTAATAGAGCACGAGATTGATCAAATCTGCCGAAATGGTAAAATTATTTCAGACACGGGGCAAGACCTTGGATGGAATGAAAAGCTTGATGTTGACTTTTTTATTGCACGATTAAAAAGATGCAATATGTATTTTGAAACGCTGATTCGCTCTTTTGATGTAATGCGATTTGGCATGGAAAAAGATCAATTCACTAAGTTTAGAATGGCGCTACTTTCATCAAGTGGTTTTCAAACTGCCGCCTACAGGAGAATTGAAATTGCCTGCACTGATCTCAAATATTTAGTCCACGAAGAAAAGCGTAGGGAACTACAGGATGCAGATATTCACGAACAATTGAATAATGTGTACTGGAGAAGAGGTGCAATTGTAGCAGAAACCGGAGAAAAAACTTTAACCCTAAAAGATTTTGAAGATAAATATTTACGCACCTTTCACGATTTTGCTGATGAATATCAACCCATGAATATTTGGAAAAAATATTCATCTCTTTCTAATTCAGATCAAAAGAACCCAGAAGTTCTAAAGCAATTGAAGCTTTTAGATGTGAATGTAAATATCAATTGGCCTTTGGTTCATTATCGCACCGCAGTTCACTACCTATCAAAAGGAACTGGAGAAGAAAAGGGAACTGGAGGGACAAATTGGCAAAAATATCTGCCACCAAGATTTCAAAAAAGAATCTTTTATCCAGAGTTGTGGTCAAAGAAAGAAATTCAAGAATGGGGTAAAACTTGGGTGGATAGCGTTTTGAATTAAGCTATTTTATTGGCTTAATATAAGCCTTGGAAAAATCAATAATTCCAAAACTATTCATGTTGGCGTCTCTTAGATTTAAATTGTAAACGACTAAAATATTTTCAAAATAAACGGGAACAACCGGGGCCTCCTTGTTCATAATATCTACACATGAATTAAAGTGCTGATTCCTTACTTTTTCATCTACTTCTATCGTTGATTTTTCATATAATTCGTCAAATTTCGAGTTCTTATACATTCCAAATGCGCGAATCGATTTCCCTTCACTTAGAGAATAATATGGGTTAAGATAAGATTCTGCGTCTGGATAATCTGGCAAATAAGCTCCCATCCACATTTTTGATTCACCATTTTGAATAGACATTAATTTTTCATTATAAGTGCCTAATTTTAATTTGACTTTTAACCCTAAAGATGAATTCAGCTCACTTACCACACTTCTACACCAACCCTCTTCTAATGAGCCAGGAAGAACGTTAGCGAAAAAAACAACGCTATCTCCATTGTATCCGCTTTTTCGGAAATAAGATTTTGCCAATCGTATATTATATGTTTTTTTGGCAGGGTTTATAGGTTGAAAATAAGCTCCTGTAGGTAGAATCCCATTTTCAGCAGGATTGGACTCTCCATAAAGAAACTGACTGCAAATTTGCTCTTTATTTATAGCGTGAAAAATGGCCTTGCGCAAATTCAAATTGTTAAACGGAGGTAAGCCACAATTAAACCCGATGTAATTAATTTTTAAGCCATTGCGGTATTGCAATTTATGTAATATGTTTTTACCGTTTTTAGCTTCATCCAGGGTGCCAAATAGAGAATTAATTTGATTTGCAGGCACAGAAAGTAGAAGGTCTGTTTCTTGAGTAGTGAAGGAATTAAAGCCTTTATTCTTTATTTCATGTTTGACTATAATTTGGTCTACAAATGGTAACTGGTTGTTATGTTCATCATGTCTCCAATATCTATCATTTCGTTTATAAAGCCTTTTATTTTTATTCGAAGAAACAAGCACAAACGGCCCTGTGCCAACGGGATGGTTTTGAAGGTTGTCCTTATAATATTGGTAAGCTTTTTTCGAAAAAATAGAGACACTTTGGTGCGTAAGGATTTTGAGAAAACTTGGACTTGGGTTCACAAGCTCTATCCTGAGCACATATTTCGATAATACTTTGATGCCTGAAACTCCGTTGGAAAAGTCACCTTTAAAGGAATCATAAAACTCTTTTGCCCCTTTTATTTTTTCTACCAAAAGCTGACTTTGACGATTTAATTTATGTGGAGAACACAAGAAATCCAATGTAAACTTGACATCTTTAGAGGTTAGCTCCTCGTTTTTAGCCTTAAAACATGGGTCATTATGAAAATAGACGCCTTTTCTTAATATTAGGTCAATCGTTTTCATGTCTTTTGATATCGTATATGAAGATACTAAGTGACCGGTGAGCTCTTTGCTTTCTTCATCATATTTAATGAGTGTTTCGTATATAGGAGATATGGCCCTTTGCTCATACATTGACAGACAAGACAAAGGAAAGTACTGATCAACTATTTCGGGTGATTCATAAACGACTGTTCCCCCATAGACTTTTCCCCCTTTAGCCACTTTTTTTGTAGAAGTCTCTTCCACTGAACAGGCAAAGAGCAAGACTGGCAATAGAAACAAATAATAACAGGCTTTCCGCATTTAGTCTGAGGCTCTTATGACAGGAAATACCTCAAGTTTCCCTTCTGTAATTAATCTTATGAAATACATGCCTTCTTTTAGATGTCTAAGGTCAACAAAGTCACTTCCATTTTGGGTTAAAATGAGCCTTCCATCCCCTGAATAAACTGAAACCCGTTCAGCATATGAATCAAATTTAACAACATTAGCAAATGGATTAGGATATACCCTGTTCTTTTTAATCTCTTGCTCTTCTAATGATAGGAGGCCAACAAATGCAGAGTCAATCACAGTACAGCCATTTGAATCAGTAAGCTCAAGCGTATACCATCCACTAGAAAGATATACCACAACTGACTCTGCAGGTAAGCCCCCCCAATCGTATTCATACGGAGGGAGTCCTCCTGTGGCATTAGATATAATAATACCATCAAGGGTGCCAACTCCTGATGCTGGAATGACCTCAAAGCTTAATTCTAATGGTTCCAACATTTGTATCTCAAAATCTACTTCGGAAACACAATTGTTTTGATCTAAAATACTTGATGAATATATCCCTTCGCTCAATCCAAAGATTACAGAATCTTCATATTGCTCTCCATTTAAAAGATAGATATAAGGTGATGTTCCTCCCTGAACAGAAAATTCAACAAATCCGTTTTGCTCTCCGAAGCATAAATATTCAGAGTAATCAGGTACATAAATCAACGAATCTGGCGAATTAACTTCAATGTTTAATGAATCAACACATCCTCTAAGATCAGATGCAATCACACTGTATAATCCTTCACTTAAGCCTTCAATAATAAGGCTAGTGTCTCCATTAAACCATTCAATACTTTGTGGAAAATAAATTGAATCCATTTGTAGCTGAATCATACCATTAGCGTCTCCATGACAAAGCACATCTGTAACTTCAAAGGATTCAATAACGGGAGGCGGTTCAGGAATTAGCACCGAATCCACCACAATACAGCCATCAGGGTGCTCAATCGTAACTTGATTCCAGCCAGAATGCAATGAGTCATTGGTCTTATTTATTCCCCCGTTTTCCCAAAGAAAGTTACAAGAATGAAACATACAAGGACAGCCTGTCGAAGACAAAGTGGCGCTACCATTTATATCACCAATACACGTAGGTAAAGAAATTGCACCAAAGGTAATTTCATATGGGTCCTGTAATACTATTTCTATATCCTCAAAACACCCCTCACTATCCGTAACCCGAACATAATAGATCCCTTCAGACAAGTTGGTCTCAAATGAGGACATTGAACCTGATGACCATTGATAAGTAATAGACCCTGCACCATTAACAGGGGTAACAAACACCTCTCCATCTGATTCATTATTACAGGATGGCTGCACTATATTTACCGCTGAAACAACACTTCCATCTCCACAGTTTACAGGAAAATAGGAATAATGGGCGTCAAAACTAGTCCCAAGATAAGAACCCCATGCAATTCCAGAATTTGGTAAAATTGATGATAAATCAACACGTTTTACATAGACACCATTGTTAGCTCCCGGATTTAAGCTGTCTTTTTTAAAAACATAAATCATTTCAATCATGGCATCATCATCAAGGTCACCAATCCAGGGCGTAGAGGCAACATTTACCCCTGCTTCAGTTATCGATAAAGATGAGATGGAGTTATTCACAAAATCAATTTGTTCAATTCTATGCTCAAAATATCCACTTGTATTATAGCTTATTGAGGCTATCGCTTCATCTCGTCCATCATTATTAATATCAACGGCATTTCCAGAGGAATAATTCAATTGCCCCAAGCTATCAATGAACTTTAATTCCCCTGTTGCACCATCCAGCATCACTTGATAAAAGTCTGAAAAAGATGGTGCGACTCCTTTAAACAAGGTAAGAAAAACATCCGGTGTTAAATCTCCCGTAAAATTTCCGAGAACTGGTGCAGCACTCGTCTCTGTTCCGGGGTGCTGAAATGACCAAAGACTTGAAAGATCAGCACCATTTACTTTTTCTACTTTTCCATCAAAAGAAATGAAAATAAAATCATTAGCCCCGGTCTGATCATTGTAGTGAACAGAGGCTGGAGCTATATAACCTTTTTCGGTATCTGAAGCCAAAACAATAGCTCCATTTGTGGTATTGTTTATAATACTGTCTAAAGGACAGGCATAAAAAGATCCACCTAAATTTTCTCCTCCCGTCCCAAAAAGGACCCATCCATCCCCATTATTTTGAAGATCTACAACTACAGGAGAACAATATGTTTCTGCGCTATCTGGAACAACAACATTGGATAGAATATTTCCTGTTTGCGAACTCAGCACCATTATGTGTCCTGGGGGGCGATTGGTTTCCCATTCAGGAGCAGAATGATCACCGCCATTGGTTACCAAGAGATCCATAAATGTGTCGCCATCAACATCAGAAATAAATTGAGGTGTGTAAAAATTATACCAACCACTATCTGCAGGATCTGTTCCATAAGGATAAAAATCCCAAAGGACCGATCCGTCTGATCCGTCTATGGCATAAAACTGGGCTTCTCTTCCGGTAATAAATACATCCTTAATCCCGTCATTGGTAATATCTTGAAATACAGCAGAACCAAAAACTTCGTTTCGCGTTGGCACTTTCCATAATAATTGACCATTACTTCCGTTAATAGCCATGATTCCTGAATTACTATCATATCCATCCTTACCCCCGCCAATAATTATATCCAATACACCATCAGAATTGATATCGTGACTATGTGGAGAGGAATACGTTGAAATAGAATCTGCAAAATAGCTCCAACTAGGGACTTGCGCCCAAAGCCCACTCTGGCAAAGGAATAAAACAAAATAAATAATTTGTGATATTCTCCTCACTTTTATAACTGTTTATTTATCTGATTAGATGTAAAAATCCTTGTCCTTGAATTTCAATACCAGGATCTCCAATTACACTTGCAAAACCGACGCCTTCGTACTTATAAAAATAAACACCTTCGTCAAGTTCGTCACCTTTATCTGTTTTACCATTCCAAGAAGGATTGTCATTAGAAACATCTGAACTCGTGTAATCATAGACTACATTACCCCAACGATTAAAAATTATTAATCTCAACTCTGCAAGATTTTCTGTTGTTAGAAAAAACTCCTCATTTACCTCGTCTGGATCTCCATTTGGCGTAAACACATTTGGAGCAGAAACAGTAGGTTCCGGAGGCACAGGGTATGTACAAGACCCGTCATCGATTGTAGCATCCGGATTATAATTCAATGCTATTTCGTCAGTACATCCACAAATACCCAGCTGGATTTCAACAGTGGCAATATCTTCGCAGTTTAAACCTTGAGAAACAACTAACTGTGCTGTGAATGAAGTTGCACTTGTTCCTGTGTAGGTATTTGAAAAAACGTCATTCAAATTGGTGCTTGATTCATTGCCCCCATCCCCATAAGATAAAGTATAGGCATCTCCATTTTCACTTGAAGAGTAATCAAAACTTACCGTCAATGGTTCGCACCCTGAAGTTGGCGTGGCTGTTAATACAGCAACGGGTGGGTTGAGTAAATCAACGAAGGCACTGTCTTCTACCGTACAAACGGCATCTTCTACACTCACATAGTACCAACCAGAAGCCAAATCTGTCCATACCGATGCCGCCGGTCCATCCTGTCCTGACATGCTTGTCCAAGAATAATACACACCGTGATCAGGAGTAGTTGTTTCTCCACTTACGAAAGCCGATACAAAACCGTCCGGTTCACATGTTGCAGGCCCGACAATAATTGTATCCACACTAAGCGTTTGATTCAAGGTTAATGTCAGTGTGTCTACATTACTAAAATCACAATTATCGGTAGCTGTGACATACACATCAATAGATCCATTTTCCGTTATCCCCAGATCCAATGAATCACCG